>CALFNG010000165.1 GCA_937902985.1 uncultured Myxococcales bacterium | reverse complement strand
CATTCCACCCGATTCGCACGGACCGGTCCGAATGGAAAAGTTTTCGGCAGAGTAGTGCTAGTCGCACCCGATCCGGCTCGCCGCGATCGCCACGTCGTCGAACCAGAGCGACAGCGTCGGACCGCTGAAGACGATCCAGCCGAGGCCGAGGTTCTTCGGGGCCCACGGCATCGAGTGCCACTGATCGTTCACGCCCGGCATGACGACCGTCGTGCCCCCGATGAACGAGATGCCGTCGACGCGCGTCCCGCTCACCCAGGTCTCGAGCGTACCGCTGCCCGCGGACGACGTGTGCGTCTCAATGCACGTCCATGTGTCGCCGGCGAGAGGCGTCGACGTGGAGCCGGCCTGCTCGTTCGCCTGGGGGAGGGTGTTGCCGTCCGTCGTCTGCCAGAAGAGATCGTTCGCGCTCCCGAGGGTCCTCGGCCAAAGCTGCAGCGTGTTCGCCTGATCGAGGCTGCCCGTGCCCGCGTTCGTGGCCGTCAGGCCGAGCATGATCATCGGCGTGTGCGTCAGGTTCGTGGCCATGGGCATCCGCACGTAGACTCGCGTGTAGACGTCGGGGCCCGCGATCTTGGCGAACGCGCTCGTGTTCACCATGAGCGGCCCGCACGAGTCGCCGCCCGAGACCTTGACCGACTTCGTACCGCTGTGCGCCTGCGACGTGTCCACCACGATGGCGAAGCTCCCGCCGCCACACCCTGCCAGGTTCACGAGCGACCAGAGGGTGGCGCTGGGCGGGCCGCCCGCGGAATCCGCCTCGAAGTCGTCGTTCAGCGCGAGGTCCGCGCCGCCTTCGGCGACCGTCGCGGCCTCGACGGCGGCGTCCACCGCACTCCCACCGCCGCTCCCGCTGCCTTGCTGCCCCGCGTCCGTTGCCGCCAGCTCGCCGTCATCCTCCGCTCCGCCGCCGTCGTTGCCCGCTGGCACGGTGGACGGGGACGGAGAGCTCGACGCGCTGCACGCATTGGCGGCCGCGAGCGCGGACAGCAGGCCAAGGAAGGGGAGGGTAGCGGCGGTTCGGGGGACCATGGTCTGTAGTTCCGGCGCGTGCAGGCCGCGGCTCGCCTATTGCCAGGCGATCCGTCCGATGCGTAGGCTTCGCGACGCCGCTCCCCTGGCACATCTTTCGCCGTCCGAGGCCCATCACGATGACGGCCCATCATCCTTCCGCGAGCCCCGGCGCCGAGATCGGCGGCGCGGCGCCGTGAGGGCCGGCCGGTTCCTGCGTGTGCTCGGAGCGTGCGAGCGCCTGGGCTTCGGCGCGCACCAGCTCTTCCAGCCCACGATGCCGAGCACGTTTGCGTGCAGAGCGAGCGAACCGGCTACTGCGACGGCGATTGTTCGTTCTATTCAGTCGTGGAGACGCCGCGCCACGCCTATCGGGCGGAGATTGCCAAAGTCTGAGCCGTCGGGCCCCGCCCTCGACGTGGGCCAACGTTGATACAGCGTGGTCGTGCACTGAGTGTGTCCGCACCAGACGATCGGACCATTCGCAACTGAGTTTGCCCGGTTGATTACGAAAAATGGGCACCTTTTGGTGTGGCCCGACAACTGGATACTCGGAGCGGCACCCCCATTCTCACTGCTCGTCAACTGGGGTTGGGCGTTTCGAGCGAACGGTTCGGGGCGTAACGACTCGGGCCTTGTTCTCTTGGTCATCCTCGACGACCAACGGCTCGTGCTGCTCCCCGGCGACTGCGGCTACCAGCATGTCCCTGTTCGAGGATGGGACGCCGTCGTGGGCACACACCACGGTGGTCGATTCAAGGGGCCAACCCCGCAACCGTCCAAGCGGCATCGGCTCCAAGCCCCACCGATCCTGCTCTCGTATGGCAAGGGAAACATGAAGTGGACCACACTCTTCGGACCATTGAGGCCAGCAGCTTAAGGTGGAGCCTGCGTCTCGTTCTTCTCGTGTATCATACAAATAATAAAATATTGGTAGTCCCTTCTCCGTCACGTCCTCGCAGTCGTCCATGGAGACCACGCCCTCGACGCGAAGCGCATGAGGGGGGAGCCACGCGCCTTCGACCAGAAGGCTGCACGCGTGTTACCGCGCCCGCGCACCTCGACCGATCCGGGTCGAGGCCGCGCCCCAACACGCGCGCCGGCAGCCCTCGGGCCCCCCCCGGCTCCAGTGACACCGCATACTAGCTGGCGCCCGCAACACTCCGTGCCCTGCAGGCCAAACATTGCCGTGGCCCTGACTAGTTCCCCATGCTAATTGCTACTTTCAAGTGTTCCGAGCGTTCATGTTTAGTCAGAGGGAGGCTCTATGCGTCCTTGGCGGAAATTTGCCACCGCAGCCATCGCGGTAGGTTTAGGAATAGGGGTTGCTGCAGGCTGCAGTGGGTCGGGGAACCCGACCACGGGCGGCCCACTCGATGACGGATCCACGGGCGGCCCACCCGATGACGGTTCCCCGGGCGGGTCTTCCGGTAACCCGTCCTCCGGGTCGTCCAGTACCGGGGGGACTACCTCGTCCAGCGGCACCACCTCGTCGGGCTCCTCAAGCTCGTCCGGAGGAAGCAGCTCGTCGGGGGGATCCGCGTCCTCCACCAGCAGCAGCGGTTCTTCCAGCGGCTCGTCCGACAGCGGCTCGTCCGACGCGAGCGGGTCCTCGAGCTCCGGCGGACCGGACGCCGGTCCTCCCACGGCCTGCACGACGAATGCGATGTGCACGGTGGCGCCGAACCGCACCTGCGACATGATGACGCACCAGTGCGTCCAGTGCAACACGAACGCGATGTGCACAGTGGCGCCGAACCGCGCCTGCGACACGACGACGCACCAGTGCGTCCAGTGCAGCACGAACGCGCAATGCCGCGCGCCGACACCGACCTGCAGCGCCGCTCACGTCTGCATGTGAGGCGTTGAACGAACGGCTGCGCGGGGCCGGACCGCGACGATGGCGGCGCAAGGGCACGCAGGCGGGCGCGTCGAACGAGAGGACGCAGGCGCCCGTCGATCGCAAGAGTACGACGCACACGCGTCTCGGACCGACGACCGACCCTCGCGAGCTCGATCGGCGCGAGTTCGTCGAGCGCTTGAAGACGGCCAAGAGGCAGCACGCTTTCCGGGTCCTCGAGGTCGACGCGGTCCACGCCGAGGTCGCCGCGCGCGCGCTGGCCGCGCGCGCGCTGGGAAAGGTCCTCGACGTTGCGCCGGTCTCGCCGCACCCGTCCCGAACGTTCGCGTTCTTGCCACCCTCGGACGAGAGCTCGATGAGCTTGCACGTGCACGCGAAGGCTTTTCGCCAGGTCGCGTCCTGTCATCCGCGGCTTCAATGAGTCTCGCCGAGGCACGACTTGAATACGAGGCGATGGGCCGCCGACGGATGCCGGGGGAAGGTCCTCGGCATCGCGGCGCCGGTCAGAGTTTCACTTCGTCGGCGCACAGCCCGAGAGCCGACAGCGCGAGAACGAACGATCGAGCCCGGGACGCGGCAGTCATGATCGGGGGTCCTTCCCGCGTTCGAGCGCACGTCCCACCGCCAGATCCTTGACGTCGATGCACACGTCGTCCGGTGGCGTGGCGGGTTCGCTGCGCTGACAACGAACTCCCGCGATCAGGACGTCGGCGAGGTAGCGAGCTGTCGCCGAAGGGACGACGCGGCGTCGAGATGGTGCGCCCAGAGGCGAGCGCAGGGGCAAGCATTGAGAATCGTCGTGTACACGCTAGGCTCAACGGGTGAACATCATGTTGAAACACAAACACCTGAAGCTCGACCAGAAGAAGATCACGCGCGCGAAGAAGCTTCTCGGTGCCAAGACGGAGCGCGAGACCATCGAGATGGCGCTCGACCAGGTGCTCTCCGAGGAGCCCATTGTCGCGGCGATGCGCCGCGCCGGTGGCGTCGGCGGCTTCGAGGACCCGTGGAAGTAGTCCGTTCGCGAAAGATCCTCCTCGACACCAACGTTTTCATCGGTTGGCTCAACGACCGGCGTGACGAGGGTCTCGCCATCGGCCGTGGCTTCGTGCGCTACCTCTCGGCGGTCGTGCTCATGGAGCTGCGCATAGGTGCCGGGACGGCCCGTGGCCGCCGTGAGATCGGCGCACTCTTACGCGCCTACGACGCGCGAGGGCGTACCGTCGCGCCCGACCGCGCCATGTTCGATGCCGCGGGCGACACCCTGCGCCGGCTGAAGGCTGAGGGGCGCGAAATCCGCGGGGCGTCGCTCGTCAGCGATGTGCTCATCGCGCACACGGCCCGGTCTCTCGGCGCCGCCGTCGTGACACGGGACACCGACTTCGAAACCATCCGCGCCGTGCTCGACTTCGACCTGGATCTGCTCGCCGCGTAAGCTTCATCCGCCGCCCGACCGACCGGGCGTGTGAGCACGAATGCGTTCGCTTCAGTGCCTCGCGCCGGCGTTACTGCTCGCCTTCCAGCCCGGGAGACCTGCGAATCTCTCGAGATCAAACGGTCGCGATGAACACGTGGACCTCCGCGGCCGACACCGACACGGTCGCGCGGACCGCGTCGACGTTTGCTCGCCACTCGGCTTCGTCGGGCGCTGCCGCTTAGATCTGCGGCATTGCCCGCGTCGAAAAGGTCTGAACGACTCCGATCCACTCCGTGGTGGCCACCGGCGTCTCCAGATAGCGGCCGTCCGTGTACTCGCCGATCACCGACCGCCAGAACCCCGTAGCAGCAGGGTTCTCCTGCCGCTGTCTGACCTCCCACGGCCCGCGAAATTGGTCGAAGGCGGAGAAGGCAGCGGCCCGTCCCACGCCCTGACGCCGGTACCTCCGCATGACGAAGAACTCCGCCATGTCGAATACGCCGCTCGTTCCCGTCAGCGTGCTGCGTTCCAGGATCAATGCGAAGCCCGCGAATTTCTCCTCGACCACGAGTACGAACGGGTGGCGCCAATCATCCCGCCAGTACGGCGCCAGCTCCAAGGCCGCGAAGCGCCCGTCTTCGCGAACGTCCAGGTGGCTCAGTTCGCTCCAATCATAGCAGTAGAGCTCCACAAGGTTTTCGAGGGCCGGTCGCTCGTCTTCGGTCGCAGGCCTCAGCGAGACTACGGTCGCGAGATGTTCCATGACGCTCGATTACGATAACACCCCAGCCACCGTCCTCCGCCGCGCCGTCGCCTCGGTCCACTCATCGAGCCGGCTCCTTCCATTGACCCGCGAAGCACAGATGTTGTCCCGCGCGGTGCTGTGCGCACCGCGCGGGCCCGTCCCATGATGCAGCCTCTTCATGGGAAACCTCTGGCGCTCTGGCGCTCCGTGCGTCCTTGGGCCAAGGGTCCTCGCTGCCCTCGCCCTGCTCTCGTGCCTCGCTGCCTCTCCAGCCCGCGCACAGGAAGCCGGCGCGCAAGACGCCGGTGCCCAGGGCACTGTGGAAGTGGGCGCGACGGGCTTCGCGGTCAAGCGGCCGGTGCTCGCGTCGGCGTGCGAGCACGGCTGTCCATGGGGTGAGCTCGGAGACTTCGTGACCGAGGCCATGCAGCCCCTCGGCTACGAGGTCATCCAGTGCCGCAACTGCAACCTGGACAAGGGCCCGCCCCTCGTCTCGAAGGCGGGCCGCCCCCCGCCGCTCGGCCTCTCCGACACCTTCGTCGGCACCACGACTCGGATCGACGCTCCGGTGGACTTCGGCGTCACCGGGGTCGGCCTTCTGGCCTGGGCCTACGGGGGCCTCTACAACTACGCGCCGAGCGGCACGTACGCGACCGGCACCAGCGGCCCGTTCACGAACCTCCGACTTGTCGCAAAGATCGAGGACCCGACGTACCTGCTCGTGGCGGTGAAGGCGAGCTCGGGCATCACGGATCTCGCGCAGATCGCGCAGCAGCACATGGCGGTGGCGATCCTGGGTGGAGGTTCGCCCATCTCTCAGCCCGTCCTCGACCATTACGGTCTGACGCAGAGCGCGGTCACGTCGTGGGGAGGCTCTTACACGAGTGCCATCGTCGCGGGGCAGCTGACCGATCCCGCGTTCGACGTCATCGTCGGCGAGCTCGCGAGCCCTTCGAACAACCCGGAGTCGGCCATCTGGGAGAAGATCAGCCAGGGCAATGATCTCCTCTTTCTGGATCTGCCGGCGACTGTCATCGACCAGCTCGCCGCCGACAAGACACTTGGCGTGACCCGAACGACCGTGAAGTGGGGATTCCTGCGGGGCGTCGACCGCGCCATCGCGACCGTGGCGCGCTCCGGTCAAGCCGTGTTCGCGCGCGACGACACCCCCGAACAGGCCGCCTACGACGTCGCGAAAGCGATCGACCAACACCGCGACGCCCTCAAGTGGTACATCCGCCCGTACTCGTACGACCCGCGCACCGTCTGGCAGGACTCCAGTGTCCCCCTTCATCCGGGCGCCGAGCGTTACTACCGGGAGATGGGGTACCTGTCGGGATCGTCCGGCCCAAACTGCCCCCCGGCAGTCGGCGGCGGGTGCGGCGTCGCCGAGCGAGACCCCGGGCAGGGAATCGGTGCGCTCTTGCTAGCTTTGCTCGGCCTGTTGCTGCGACGCGCAACAAGAACGGGCGATCGTCCCGTCAGTTCACCCGTCTAGCCCGCCCCTCCCAGTAAGGCGCGCGCAGCTCGCGCCGGAAGTCCGAGTTTCTGCCTCGAAAGGACTCCGACGACATCTGAGCGAGGCGATCGCGCGACGCAACGTTGCGAGCTCTGCGCAGCTCAGGGGCAAGTGGAGGTCACGCCCGAGAGCACGCAGTTGCCGGCGGTGCAGCAGACCCCGGCGGAGCAGGAGTTGTTGCCGGCGCAGCGTGCGTCGCAGCTCGTCCCGCCGCAGCGAACCTTCGCCAGGCACGCGCCCAACCCCGTGCAGCTTACCGTGTTGCTGCCACCGTCGAGCGTGACGCCCGCCGGACACGAAGACAAACCCGAGCACATCACGTTGCAGGCTGCCGCGGAGCACGTCACGGGCGCGGTGCACGAGGCGGAGCCGCAGCTGACCGTGCAGCTCGACTCCCCGCACGCCACCTGGCCGCAGCTCGACGTTGCGTTGCAATCCACCGTGCAGGAGGCCGCGGCCGTGCAGTCCACGGCGGCGGACGTGTACGCCGCGGCGGTCACCGAGCAGGGGATGCCGGGGGGGCACGTGCACCCGGTGTTCGAGCATTGCAATACGCAGGTGCCGCCGCTGCACGTACCCGCCGTGCAGAGCTCGACACACGTCGCGCTCGCCGCACTGTCGATAGACGCGTCGGATCCCGCGCTCGCCGCGCCGTCGGTCGACCCGTCGGATCCCGCAGGCGACGATGCGTCGGGCGCCGCGTCCGTGGTGCCATCCGCGGCACCCGGGCCGCCGCCGTCGCCGTCGCCGCGTTGAGGACCGACCCCGGTTGCGCCGTCGCCACTGCCGGCGGCCCCCGCGCCATCATCCGCTGCACCGCCGTCGCCGTTTGCCGCGCCGGACGTGTCGTGCGCCGCTGCGTCGCCGCCCACTGCGAGCGCGAGGCCGTTCGCACCGATCCCGCAGCCGGCAGTGAGCCAGGCCGCGAGGAGGCCGACTGCACGACCGTGCGCTGAACCGGGGAGTGCGAAACGTTCCACCATCCCGGCATCGTACGCTCGATGCTGGCCGGGGAAACCAGCGGTTCGCCCCTCGTACCCGAAGCCCGCGGGTGGGCCAGTTCGATCTTCGCGCGGAGGGTGAGCAGCCGCGTTCGCACGCCCCTCCCCCACCCCGTGTCGAGTTCACCGGCGAAGGCAGCGAGAAGAGCCTGCTTCACGACCGAGACGACTCCCTCGGCATCGAGACGACGACAATTCACGCGGATTCGCCGGGTCGTGGAGTTGCAGCGAGCAGGCCGTTGAAACTGGACGAGCTCGCCGACACGAAGGCAGCGACCCCGGCGTGACGCCACCCCTCGGTTCAGGAGATACGAAGATCTTGACGAAGCCGCTCAGGGTTTGGCGAACAGGAGCGCGAACCGGTCGCTCGTTCCCCGGCGCAGGCCGGCGGCCTCCGGCGCGTCGTTCCAGTCGCGCATGTCGGAGGGGTTCCGCAGGAAGCTGTCGCCCCCCACGAGCACGAACCCCGCGTGGCGCAGCTCGTTGCGTACGACGGCCTCGTCGATGCGATGCAAGGTCTCCACGTCGGAGATGCCCGCCCCCGGCCGCGCGCTGTGGTCGATGACGGCGCACCGACCGCCGCTCCGCAGCGCATCGAAGACGGCGCGATTCATCTTCGCGCGGTCGACGCCCAGCCAGACCGTGTCGTGGTAGACGAGGTTGATGAGCACGAGGTCAAGGTTTCGTGCCTCTGGCGGGAACGGATCGTCGAGCTCTCGATCGACGCGCACGATGTTCTTGGCGGCGGGCGTCGACAGCCTCTTTGCCCACGCCTCTCCCGAGCCGCGAAGGACGATCGCGGGATTCTCCGCGTAGACCTTGCCGCCCGGGGCCACCGCGCGCGCCAGCAGCTCGGCGGTGTACCCCGCGCCGGCCAGCAGCTCGCCGACGCGCATGCCGGGGGTCACGTGGAGGAACGTCAGCAGCTCGGCCGGGCGTCGACCGGGGTCGATCTGGCGGTCCGCGGGCGAACGGTCAGGTGCGTCGACGAGCGCGCGAGCCTCGGGGGACGCAAAAATGGGCGTCTCCGGACGGGCGGCGCGGCTGGACTCCCCGGGCCCGCCGCAACCGGCGGTGACGGTCGCAACCGCGCACAGTACGAGAGATGCGAGGAGTGCGCGCATGCCCGTCTCGGATGCTCTACCAAAGCAAACGGTTGTCGCGGAAGCGACGCAACGGCAGGGGTCGACCGCCGAATCGCTTCTTCGGCGACGAATTTTTGTGTCGCCGGCGGGAGAGATCGCAGGCGTCCACGAGGTGAAGATCGAGTATGCCCCGTCGCCGGCCTCCGAGTACCTCGCAGACGTGACGTCGTTCGATGCGTTCATCGACTACGAGCGCGACACCGGAGAGCGCGCCTTCATCGCCGTCGAGACGAAGCTCACGGACTCGTTCTCCCCCGACACGACAAGCCTTCGTATCGGCGCTGGATGAACGGAGCGCGCGCGATCTGGCGCGACGACGCCGACGAGCGCGTCGTCGACCCCAGCCACAACCAGGTCTGGCGCAATCACCTCCTGGCCATCGCCCTCCGCGACCGCACGGGCTCGCCGTACGTTGCGGGCCGAAGCGTCGTCGTCCGTCATCCGCTCGATGAGAGCGGCGCGAGGAGAAGCCGGGACCGTAACGACCAGTTTCCCGTCCGCGCGCCGACGGAACCCGTTCGCGGTGCGCGGCTCCACGGTCGACAAACGCGGCCAGGGCCGCCATGCTCTGTGCATGGCATCCTCCGAGCGCCTTCAACGAGCCCTTGCTGCCGCGTCGGAGTTGTCGGCAGAAGAGCGCGAGGAGCTCGTCTCAGAGCTGCTCCTCGGGCTCGAGCGAGAAGGCGACCCCGACGCTGGATACGACGAGGCGTGGTCGGCGGAGGTTCGCCAGCGAGTGGATGCCGTCGTCAGCGGCCGGTCGAAGGGCACGCCGTGGTCGCAAGTGCGCCATGAAATCGAAGCGAAGCTCATCGAGCGCCGCCGCCGATCGGCATGATCGTCGAGGACGAAGCGCGCGAGGAGCTGCTCGCCGCTGCGCTCTGGTACGAAGATCAACGCGAAAAGGGCTGGGAAGCGACCTCCTCAGACGGGTCGATCAAGTGCTCGCACGTGTCGCAGAAGACCCCGAGTCATTCGCGTCCGATCGCTTCGACTCCAGGGCGCGCCGCGCGTTCGTGCCGCGCTTCCCATATGCCGTCGTCTTCGTGCTGCAGGACCAGGACGTCCGGATCGTCGCGTTCGCCCACGCCAAACGTCTTCCCGGATACTGGAGGGAACGCGTATGACGCCCAGTTTCGCCGGCATCGGGGTCCGACTCCCGCCACGTAAGATCGTCGGCCCCTCCTCACGGTCAACGGCGCTATCCTGGGCGGCCGCGCATCCTGGGCCATGCATCCGACCTCACCCCAAGCGACTGAAAGCTTCTACCGCGCCGCGTTCCTGGGCCTCCGGCTGCTCGAAGCGCGCGAGGGCCGCGGACAGCGCTTCGGCGAGACGGCCGATGCCCGCTGGAAGGCCTTCGCAGGCGCCCTCGAGGACCGCGACCGCCTCGACCTTGTGATCCGCGCCGCCAGCGTGACGGCGCCGCTCGCCTTTGCGCCGCGCACCGTCTTCGCGCTCGAGGGTCTCGCGGGCGACGAGCCGTTCGGTCCCCGTTGGCAGGGTCCTCCCAAGGGCCTGGCTCGCGAGCTCTTTCGAAGCGCAACCGCGCCGCTCTCCGCGACCGGACTTCGCGAGGCGCTCGACACTGCACGGGCCTGTTGGGGTCTTCCCGCCTTCGCATCGCAGGCCGCCCTCGTGGGCTCCCTCGAGCGCCTATCGGCTTCGTCGAAGGTCCTCGTCTCGGGTGCCAGCGCGAGCATGATGCTCGGCCTCGCGGCCCAGGGGCGGAGCGATCTAGATCTCGGCACGCAAGCGGTGCTCGTCGCCGATGGACCGGCCGAGCGACAGCTCTGGGGCGTCGCCCTCATGCTCCTCCAGACGCGTGGCCGGGGGCTGGTCCTCGGTTCTACAGAGGCAACCCCTGCCCGGGTCCGCGCGCTCGGGTTCGCGCGGGTCGACATCTGCCTCGTCTCCGATGACGCCGAGACAGCGTCGCGGGAGTCGGTCCGCGCCACCGCCGCGGATCTACCCGCATGATCTCTCGATCGCGCATCCCGGTCCTGGGGACCACGCCGCACCTGCACGAGCAACAGGCCATCGAGTTCGTCTTGAACGCCCTGCCGGACGCCGATCCCGTCCACGTCTGGGCGCTCTTCGATCTCGTGGAGCCTTCGGGCCGTCGCTACGAGATCGATCTCGTCGTCCTCGGCTACAGCGCGCTCTACCACATCGAGATCAAGAGCCACCCGGGGCGCGTGCGCGGCGACGTGGTCGACTGGACGTACACGTTCCCGGACGGGCGGAGCATCGTCCGCGAGAGCCCGCTGAAGCTGGCGGAGCTCAAGAGCAAGGTCCTGGGCTCGATGCTCGATCGCGTTTACCCCAAGCGACCCTTCGTCGAGACGCTCGTCTTCCTCTCCGATCCCGACATCAAGGTCGACCTCGAAGGGGCCGCGCGTGCGCGGGTCATCACCCGGCCTGAGCTCGCACGCGCGGTGCAGTACCGCGCGCCCGAGATCGTCGAGAACCCGCGCCGTGCCACAGCAGCCAGCGACGTCTTCTCGCTGGGTGCGCTCGCCTTCTTCCTCTTCGCCGGCCGGCCCCCGGGCGCCACCCTCAAAGAGCGCGAAGAGCTCTTCGCTGGCGGTGGTGGAAAGCTTTCGCTTGCCAGCGTGGACGACGCCTTCGCGAAGGGCGTCACCGCACCGGCCGCGGGCGACGGCGATGCCGTGAGGGATCTCGACGCGCTCGTGGGCATGGCCACAGACGTCTCCCTGGTCAGCCGCGCGGACAACGCGCTCGAGTGGATGGCCCTCGTCCTCGACGCGGTGACCAGCCCGCCCGTGCCCCTCCCCTCGTCGACCCCCGCCCCATCGATCGATCCTCTCGAAGCACGACCGCAAGACGTCCTCGACGGGGGCCTGGTCGTCAAAGGCATCTTGGGAACGGGCGCCACCGCCCGCGTGCTCCGGGTTCGCGAAGGCGACCGTGACTTCGCGCTCAAGGTGAGCCGCGACGCGACGTTCGACGATCGCCTAGCGGCCGAGGCGGCGACGCTCAAAAGACTCCGCGGCGAGCGTATCGTGAGCTGCGAGCGCGAGCTCCGCATCGCAGGCCGCACCTGCCTCTTGCTCCAGGACGCGGGCGAGACGCTCGCCGATCTCCTGGCCAAGGAGGGGCCGCCGAGCCTCGACTACGCGCAGCGGTGGGGCGATGACCTTCTCCTCGCGCTGTACGAGCTCGAGGACAAGATCGTACGGCATCGCGAGGCCGTCGAGCAGCTCCTCTCGGTGGGCGAGACCGTCCTGCTCACGCAGCCGGGCATCCTCGCCCGGTATGGGCTCGAGGGGCCGCTCCACGCCCTTCGTGAGGCCTCGCAGCGCGACGTCGAGCCGCGCGCGGTGTTCTTGCTCCTGCCGATCTTCGACGAACCAGGCCCGACGCCGCGCATCAACGCGGGCGCGCTCCCGCCCCTCCCCATCTCCCTCACCTCGGCCGCCCAGCGGGTCCGCATCTCCGCGGCGTGGCTCGCGAACGACTGATCGAACCAGCCACCCATGGCCGCCAAGAAGAAATCCGCCGCCCGCTCCAAGGCGGCAGGCGCCCGCGATCTAACCCGCGAGCTCTCGGTCTTCCTCGAGAAGGCCCTCTTGCCGGACCTGACGGAACGCGCCAAGGATCCGGTGGTCGCCGCGGCGCTCGCCCGCGAGCACGCCGAAGAGCAGCGCACCCATCGGACCTCGGACTCCCTCGCGGTCTGGGTGACCAAGACGCTCGAACAAGTCGGCGTGAGGTGGTTGCTTTCGGTCGTCTTCGTTCGCACGCTCGAGGATCGCGGCCTGCTCGCGCAGGCGCGGATCGGCGGCCCGGGGGCGAACGACAGCCAGGCCCTCTTCGCAGAGCTCTTCCCCACCCTCTCGGACCGCGACTACCTGCTCACAGTCTTTCGTGAAGTCGCCTCGGCGCCAGGCGCCGAAGACCTCCTGGGACCGGAGAAGAACCCCGCGTGGAAGCTCGCGCCGAGCGGCGCGGTCGTCCGCGAGATCCTTGCGCTCCTTCGCGAGACGGACGCCGAAGGGACCCTCGTCTTTCGTTTCGACGAGGCGTCGCGCCCGGGGACGCGCTTCCTCGGCGATCTATACCAGGACATCTCGGCGGGCGTACGCGAGCGGTTCGCGCTCCTCCAGACGCCGGACTTCGTCGAGGAGCTGATCCTCGATCAAACGCTCACGCCGGCGATCGAGACCTTCGGGCTCGACGCGGTGCGCGTCCTCGATCCGACGTGCGGATCGGGGCATTTCCTCCTCGGGGCGTTTCGTCGCCTGCTCGAGGCGCACCGTCTGAGCAAGCCCGCCCTCGACAGCAAGAGCCACGCGAACATGGCGCTCGCGCAGGTGTATGGCGTCGATCTAAACCCGTGCGCGGTCGCGATCGCGCGCTTTCGGCTGGTGCTCGCATACCTCGAGGCGGCGCAGATCGAGCGGCTGGCGCGTGACCTTGCAGAGCCTTCTTTCGAAAGACTATTCCGAGAGGCATCTCCCGCCGGCTTCTCGAGCGGCATGCGCTCTTCCTCGACCGCTTGGCCGCCTTCGGCGCACCGGGCAGCTCGCGTAGACGCTTCGGGTTGTTTCGACGAGGCGCAGGAAAAAACGTGAGCCCCGGCGGCGCGCTCGTGGCGACTGGTACATGATCCCAGCATGACCGATCGCACCGATCGCATCGAGTTCGGGCCGCCCGGCTCCGTCGGCTCTGCCGATCGAAGGCTCCTCTTGGTCTTCGATGGGGGCGACGCTCCCGGGTACTCGTCGGTCGCGGTGGCCCTCACCGAGGAGGGGACGCGGCGCGGCTACGAGGTGTGGGCGGCGGCCGAGGGGTTTCGCTCGCTCACGCGCGACGCATCGGACGCGTCGCGCAGCCCGCGCTTCGAGCGCCTCATCGTCGGCCGGCAGGAGCGCTACGCGCTGCTGGCGAAAGGAATTCCGGCGCGATCGATGGGCCGCCGCCTGCTCGACGCGGGAAGCGACTTCCGGAGCGAACGGTACGAGGCCTTCCGCGAGCGCGACCGCCGTCGTGAGGCCGCAGCGACCTTCGCCTCGCAGAAGTTCACGCACCTCGTCTGCGTCGGCGGCAACGGCACGCTCGAGGGCACGAAGGCGCTGCTCGAGGAGTTCGCGGCCCGACCTCCCGCGGCGTTCGTGAACGTGTCGATCGACAACGATCTCGCGGGCGACCGTGCCATCGGCTTTCTCTCGGGCGTCGAGGCGGGGGCGACCGTCGCCCACGGACTCTGGGAGGACGCGTACACCCACAAGCGCATCTACATACTCGAGATGATGGGGAACCGGAGCGGCCGGCACGCGCTCCACTGCGGCGTCGCGGCGCGCGCGCACCTCATCGTCTTGCCCTTCTTTCGCTTCACAGACGAGGTCGTGGCGGAGATCGCGGCCGCGCTGTCGTGCGTCGACCACGCGCTCGTCGTCGTGGCCGAAGGATACGAGCGGGATCGTCGCCGCGCGGACGGCGCCCCCTCGGCCAGCCAGTTCTTCAAACAACAGCTCGAGGCGGCGGGTCTGCGAGACGGCGATCGAAAGCGCATCATCGCGGAGCCCTACAGCCGGTTCCTCCGCGGCCTCCGGCCGTCGTTCGTCGACGTGTCGGCGGCGTACCTCAAGGCGTCGCTTCTGTTCGGCGCGTTCGAAGAGGGGCGCACCGAGGCGATCCCCTACGTGCTCGCGTCGAACGACGTCGGCGTCCGCACCTTCGCCGAGGTCGCGCGGGAGGACGGCGTCGAGCCGGCCTTCTTGCCGCTGCTCGAGCACCTGGGACTCCCGAAGTTCCAGGCGCTCGTGCGAGAGCGGTTCACGTTCGGGGGGTGAGGTCAGCGAATCGGCCGGGACTCGAAGGTCAGCAAGCCCTGACTGCGCCACGACATGGGCCGATCTGGTATCCCATGTCGGCCACGGAGCGAACCCGCCTTAGCTCGAGAAGTCGACCGTCAGGAACGTGCGCCCGTCGCGGGTCACGATGCCGACGCCGAGCTTGCGCCACTCGGGACGCAACAGTGCGTCGTGGTCCGTGCCTCCCGGTCCCTCGTTCATGAACCGCAGAAGGGTCTCGCCGATGCGGTCCTGGAGGACGCCCGCCTCCGATCCGTTCGCCGGGCCCTGGACCTCTGCGCTGCGCGCGCCGAGCTCGCCCGCATGCGCGGTCATGTGGGCGCCGGGCTGGTGATCGGTCGCGAGCTCGTCGGACCCAGCCTGGGCGAAGGCGTCGAGCGAGCCGTCGCGCGCCAGCCGGGCGACGCCGTTCAGCCTCCGGACGCCGTTCACGTACTGGAGCACGTAATCGCGCGCCTGGTCGTCGCTCATCTCCGGCTCGGCCGGGCTGTCGCCTGCGGACGCGCCGGCGGACGAGGCCGGGGGCTGGACGCTCAGACACGCGTACTGCCCGTCGTTATCGCACTGGGGCGACACCACGGCCGACGCGTGCGTCACGGGGGCGTTCCTCCGCGCGTTCTCCTCCGCGACAGACTCCGCGACCTGGGCCGCGACCGCCGCGGCCACGAAGCCCGCCGCGATGGCGGGATTGGCGCCCTGGGCCCCTGCGCCGCTGCAGGCGAGGACGCTACCCGCCAGGACGATCGCGCCGAGACGTGCGAAACGCATGTTCACCAGCCTCACGACATCCCTCCGCGGGGACAAGTCGAACCATAGCGCGAACTCGAGGGCCGCGCACTCGGCGCCCGGCCGAACGAGGGTAATCGTCGCGTCAGCCGGCGCTCGCCCGCCTCAGTGGAGGTCGTACCGCTTCAGTTTTTCGTAGAGGGTGCGAAGCCCGATGCCGAGCTTCGTTGCGGCCAGACGCCGGTTGCCGCTCACGGCGACCAGCGTGCGAAGGATCGTCTGCCGCTCCAGCTCCGCGAGCGACCCTTCGGCCATGAGCGACGCGCCCGCAGGCTCGGCGCTCGGCTCCATCGTTCCGGGTGCCTCGTCGCTCGTCCGGGTTGGCGGGGGGCCGGGGACCCAGCGCGCGTCGACCGTGAGCTCCTCTTCCGGCGACACGATGAGGGCCCGTTCGACGACGTTCTGTAGCTCACGGATGTTACCCGGCCACGAATACGCGTGAAGCAGCTCCAGGGCCCGCGGGTGGACGCTGCGCGCTCGCGTCGCCGGCCCCTGACCGCGATTCATGAAGTATTCGACGAGCAGAGGAATGTCTTCCCTTCGTTCGCGCAAAGGAGGCATCTCGATCGGGAATACATTCAGTCTGTAGAAGAGGTCACTCCGGAATGCGCCCGCCGCAATCGCGGCGGGGAGGTCCCGGTTCGTGGCGGCGATCACCCGTACGTCGGCGGCGATGGGGTGGCGCCCACCGACCCGTTCGAATTCTCTCTCCTGGAGGACGCGCAACAACGCAACCTGCGTCTCCGCGGGCAGCTCCCCGATTTCATCGAGAAAGAGGGTCCCGCCCTGCGCCTGCTCGAAACGACCGGTCCGCCGTTGCACGGCCCCCGTGAAGGCGCCCTTCTCGTGACCGAACAGGTCCGACGCGATCAGGGATTGCGGAATCGCCGCGCAGTTCACGCTGACGAACGGCTGCGAGCGCCGGGGCGACCGGTCGTGAACGGCGCGCGCCACGCGCTCCTTTCCCGTGCCCGTCTCCCCCAGAATCAGCACGGTCGCCTCGGTCGGAGCCACCGCGTCCACCAGCTCGAGCACCTCGCTCAAGGCGCGACTCTTCCCGATCATGCCCACGCTCATGCCCACGCTCATGCCCACGCTCATGCCCACGCTCATGCCCACGCTGGCGTCGGGCAAGGGCTCGCTCGAGGTTGGCTGAGCGTGCCGAAGGGGCGTCCTCGCGAGCGCCCGACCGATCGCTTCCAGCAGCTGATCGTCTGGAGGCGGCTTGGTCAGAAACTCCTGGGCGCCGGCCTTCATCGCTCTCACCGAGGTGGGAATGTCGCCGCGACCCGTGAGAAAGATGACCGAGAACCTCGCATCGAGCTTGCCCTGGAGCTCGAGCCCACTCATGCCCGGCAAGTCCAGATCGAGCACCACGCAGCCTGGCTTGCTTGCCCAGCGACTGTCGAGGAACTGGCGCGCCGAGCCGAAAGCCTCCACGGGCCACCCGGCGGATCGGATCAGGCTTCCCACCGATTCGCGTACCGATGCATCGTCGTCCACGACGTACACGGGAGCTCCCGAAGAAATCATGATGCCTCCGATCATTTTTCACGTAGCACGGTCTCGAGTGCCCTCAATAACGCTTCCTCGTCCAGCGGCTTCGACAGGTATTCCACAGCGCCGTCTGTAAGCGCCCGCAAACGCACTTCCTCGTCGGATGCATGCGCGGTCATCAAGATCACCGGCAACCGCGGGTGGCTCAGCGCAAGAAGGCGTTGCAGTTCCAGCCCGCTCATCCCGGGCATGCGCACGTCCGTGATCACGCAATCGGTCTTGTCGAGAGCCGGGGACGCGACGAGTTCTTCTGCGGACCCGAATTCATTGACGGCATGTCCGACCGATCGGAGCAAGCTCGACATCGATTCGCGAACACACGCGTCGTCGTCGACCACTGTGATGAGAGAAGCCGCCATGATCCGTGCTCGTATTAGAAGGCGGCGCCCGCCGGATGTCGATTACACCTTCGTATAGGACACGGGCTGACCTCAGCCGCGGGGCTACGTTCCCCGGTCGCCGTCGGCTTTTTCGGGCCTGTGGCCTGCGGAGCGGCACCCGTTCGCCGGGAGGCTTGAAGTCCCCTCGCGGCGGTGGCATAGCCTGGCCATGCCGCCTTGGCGAGCCTGGGACAAGGCCTCGTGACGAACCTCTCCAGCTATGAGTTCGCGACCGAGAGGGAAGGCGAGTTCACTCTCCACCGAGGTTCCGGCGACGGCGTGGACCCAATCCTGATTGTCGCTCCCGCCGGGGAATACCCCGCACGCGAGGCCGTCAGGCGGCTCGAACACGAATACGAGCTCAGGGCCGCACTCGATAGCGAGTGGGCCGCGCGGCCGGTGGCACTCGCCCCCCGCGGGGGTCGCATGGCGCTGGTCCTCGAGGATCCTGGGGGCGAGGCGCTCGATCGCCTCCTGGGCAATTTGCGCAGTCCACTCGAAGTGACGCCGTTCCTACGTATCGCCCTTCCGGTCGTGGCCGCGGTCCGCCAGATGCACGAGCGAGGCCTCGTCCACAAGGACATCAAGCCAGCGAATGTCCTGGTGGACACGACTCGCGAGCGCGCGTGGCTCACCGGGTTCGGCATGGCTTCGCGTCTGCCTCGGGAGCATCGAGCTCCAGAGCCGCCCGAAGTGATCGCCGGAACGCTCGCCTATATGGCACCGGAACAGACCGGGCGCATGAACCGCTCGGTTGACTCCCGCAGCGATCTCTATGCGCTGGGCGTCACCTTCTACGAGATGCTGACGGGGGCGCTGCCGTTCACGGCCGCGGATCCGATGGAGTGGGTCCACTGCCATATCGCCCGGCAGCCGGTCCCGCCCGATGAGCGGGTCGAGGGCATCCCGGGCCCGCTCTCCGCGATCGTGATGAAGCTCATGGCCAAGACCGCCGAGGATCGCTACCAGACCGCCGCCGGTCTCGCGATCGATCTGCGGCGGTGCCTTCTGGCCTGGGAGGCGACCGCGCGCATCGAGCCCTTCCCGCTGGGTCGCCACGACGCGTCGGACCGTCTGCTGATCCCGGAGCGACTGTACGGGCGCGAGCGCGAGATCGACACGCTGGTGGCTGCCTTCGACCGCGTCGTCGCTCAAGGCACTCCCGAGCTGGTCCTGGTCTCCGGGTTCTCCGGCATCGGCAAATCCTCCGTGGTCAATGAGCTGTACAGGGTGCTCGTCCCGCCGCGTGGCCTCTTTGCGGCCGGGAAGTTCGACCAGTATGCGCAGGACATCCCCTACGCCACCCTGGCCCAGGCATTCCATAGTCTTGTCCGCCATATCCTGAGCAAGAGCGACGCGGAAGTCGGCCGCTGGCGCGACGCCCTCTGTGAGGCGCTGGGCCCGAACGGCCAGCTGATCGTGAACCTCATCCCCGAGATGGAACTCCTCATCGGCCAGCAGTCGCCCGTTCCGGATCTCGCGCCCCTGGATGCGCAAAACCGCTTTCAACTGGTCTTCCGCCGACTCATCGGCGTATTCGCGCGACCGGAGCACCCGCTCGCCCTCTTCCTCGACGATTTGCAATGGCTCGACGCCGCGACGCTGACGTTGCTCGCAGACCTGGTCACCCGGCCCGAGGTCGGCTCGCTCTTGCTGGTCGGCGCGTACCGGGACAACGAGGTCAGTCCCTCTCACCCGCTCCTGCGGACGCTGGGGGCGATTCGCGCAGCCGGGGCCCCCGTGCACGACATCGTGCTAGCCCCCCTCAGCCTGGCGGAGCTGGGCCGGCTCGTCGCCGATGCCCTCCACTGCGGGGCGGGGCGCGCTGAGCCTCTCGCCCAGCTCGTACACGAGAAGACGGGTGGCAATCCATTCTTCGCGATCCAATTTCTCATGATGCTGGGCGACGAGCAGCTCCTTACCTACGACGCCCGCGGAGGCGAGTGGACCTGGGACGTCAACCGCATCCGCGCCAAGGGCTACACCGACAACGTGGTGGAGCTCATGGTCGGGAAGCTGAACCGCCTGAGCGATGAGACGCGGGAAGCCTTGAAAGAGCTTGCCTGTCTGGGGAACGCCGCGGAGCTCGCCACCCTGAAGGTGGTTCACGGGCAATCAGAGCAGGCGGTGCACGGCGGACTCTGGGAAGCCGTCCGCGCCGGGCTCGTCTTCCACCAGGACGGCGCCTACAAATTTCTTCACGACCGGATCCAGCAGGCCGCTTACTCGCTGATTCCGGAAGAGCACCGCGCCGCAACGCACCTGCGCATCGGGCGCGCGCTCCTGGCGGGCATGGCGGCGGACGATCTCGCCCAACATTTGTTCGATGTCGCGAACCAGGTCAATCGGGGCATTGCCCTGGTTACCGACGGGGGCGAGAGGGCGCAAGTGGCGGCGATGGACCTGCGCGCCGGGCGAAAGGCGAAAGCGTCGGCGGCCCATGCGTCGGCGCGCGTTTATCTGGCGGCGGGCATGGCCCTGCTCGACGAAGGGGACTGGAGCAGCCGATACGAATTGACCTTCAGCCTCTGGCTCGAACGCGCGGAATGCGAGTTTCTGACGAGCCACTTCGACACAGCCGAGCAGCTGATCGAAGAGTTGCTGCGGCGCGGGGCGACGAAGATCGACCAGGCGGCCGCCTCTCATCTCAAGGTCGAGCTGCATGTCGTGAAGTCCGAAAACCATCGAGCTGTGGCCAGTGCCCTCGCCTGCCTGCGCTTGTTCGACATCTACATCCCTGCACACCCGACCTGGGACCAGGTGCAAACCGAATACGAGGCGGTCTGGCGCAACCTGGAGGGTCGGCAAATCGAGGACCTGATCGATCTGCCGCTGATGACCGATCCGGAGCTGCTGGCCGCGATGCGCCTGCTCTCGGACCTGACCGAATCCGGCCACTTCACCGACATCCATTTGTCGTGTTTGCACCTGTGCCGGATGGTGAACATCAGCATCCAGCATGGGATATGCGGCGCCTCCGCGCACGCGTGTGGCTTTCTCGGATTCTTCCTCGGCCCGTCCTTTGGCCGGTACGCCGACGGTCATCGGTTCGCCAAGCTCGCATGCGAGCTCGTCGAGAGGCACGGCTTCACGGCTTTCCAGGCGAAGGTCTACCTGGCGATGGGACTGGTGAGTCCCTGGACACAGCCCATCGCGCTCTCGCTCGACTTCATGCGGGCGGCCTTTCGCGCCGCAACCGAGACGGGTGAGCTCACGTACGCCTGCTACAGCATCTACCATATTATAAAGAACCTTCTCGCGCGAAACGATCCGCTCGACGCCGTGTGGGATGAGTCGCAGCGATCTCTTGCCTTCGTACGGAGAGCCGGGTTTCGCGATCTCGCGGACATGGTGGTGAGCCAGCAACGCTTCGTCGCGACCATGCAGGGCCGAACTGCGACCTTTTCGACCTTCAGCGACGCGCAGTTCGACGAGGCGGCCTTCGAGGCGCAGCTGACGGGAGACCGGATGCCATTGCTGGTCTCCCTGTACTGGATCCTCAAGCTGAAGGCGCGGTTCCTGTCAGGCGACTACGCCGAGGCTCTCGCGGCAGCCAACCAGGCCAAGGCGGTGCTCTGGGCGCAATCCGCGCAGATCCTGTTGCTCGACTACTTCTGTTACACCGCGCTGACCGTGGCGGCGCTCTACGAGAAGGCTTCTCTCGACGAACAGACCGCGTGGCGCGACCTCTTGACGGCGCACCGGCAACAGTTGAGCCATTGGGCTGAAATCTATCCTCCCACTTTCGGCGATAAGCTCGCGCTGGTGTCGGCCGAGGTCGCGCGCCTCGACGGTCGGGAATCCGATGCCATGCGTCTCTATGAGGAGGCTATTCGATCGGCCCGCACGCACGGTTTCGTCTTGGACGAGGGCCTGGCTCATGAAGTGGCTGCGCGGTTTTACGCGGCGCGTGGCTTTGACGCGATCGCCGGCGTGTATCTGCGGAACTCGAGGTCCTGCTTCGTTCGCGGGGGAGCGGAGGGCAAGAGCCGGCAGCTGCAAGAGACCCACCCGCAGCTCCGCGACGACCTCGGCCCGCTGCCTCCCACGACCCCATTCGGCGCGACCGTCGAGCAGCTGGACATCCGGGCCGTGGTCAAGGCTTCGCAAGCCATCTCCGGTGAGATCGTTCTCGACCGCCTGATCGAGACCCTGATGACGATCGCGCTCCAGCACGCGGGCGCCGAGCGTGGCCTGCTCATCGTGCTCCGGGGCGACACGCTGCAGATCGTGGCGGGGGCCCGGACCGACCGGAAGGCCGTCGACGTCACGCTTCGACAGGAATCGGTGGCGTCGTCCGACCTGCCCAGATCCCTTCTCCAGACCGTCATCCGGACGCGACAGAGCGTGATCCTGGAGGACGCCTCGGCCCAGAACCCGTTCTCCGCGGACGACTATTTCCGTCAGAGGCGAGCCCGGTCCGTCCTGTGCGTGCCCCTGGTGAAGCAGGCCAACCTGATCGGCGCGCTCTACCTCGAGAACAACCTGACGCCGCACGTTTTTACCCCCTCCCGGCTCTCGGTCTTGAATCTCCTGTCTTCGCAGGCCGCGATCTCACTCGAGAATGCGCGTCTTTATGCCGAGTTGATCGCGGAGAACCGCGATCGGCAGACGGCCGAAGCTGCGCTGCGGACGAGCGAAGAGCGGTGGCGCAATCTGTTCGAGAACGCTCCCGTAGGCATCGCATTGACCGGCTCGAACGGGCGCTACACTGCGGCCAACCCGGCCTTTCAGCGACTGACCGGCTACCCGGAGGCCGAGCTGCAGCGTCTGGCGCCCGGCGACATTACCCATGAGGAGGACCGTGCTGACACGGAAGCGCTCGTTGCGGCATGGCTCACCGGGGCGGACTCTCCGCAGCACGTCGAGAAGCGCTACCGGCGCAAGGACGGCGGTGTGGTCTGGGCAGACGTCAGCGGGTTCCTCGTGGCGCCGGTTGCGGGGAGCACACCGGTTCTGGCGGCGGTCGTGGTCGACATCACCGACCGCAAACGGGCCGGGGACGATCTGCGCGAGGTGCAGGCAGAGCTCGCGCATGTCGCGCGGGTCACGACCATGGGCGAGATGGCCGCGTCGATCGCCCACGAAGTCAACCAGCCGCTGTCGGGCGTCGTGATCAACGGCAACGCCTGTCTCCGATGGATGGCGGGAGATTCGCCGAACATGGGCGAAGCGCGCGACGCCGTACAGCGCATCATTCGCGACGGCAAGAGGGCGAGCGAGGTGATCGCTCGGATACGAAACCTTTCGAAGAAGAGCAGCGCCGACAAGGAGCCGCTCGACTTGAATGAAACCATTGCCGAGGTGGTGGCGTTTGCCCAGGGTGAGCTACGCAGAACGCGCGTGACGCTGCGGACCGACCTCGCCCGCGATCTCCCGAGGGTCATGGGCGATCGCGTTCAATTGCAACAGGTCGTGCTCAACCTCGTCCTCAATGGGCTCGAAGCCATGGGCGCCGTCGCCGACCGGCCGCGGGAGCTGGCGATCGAGACGAAACGCGAGGACGCCGAGCACGCATGCGTCGCGGTGCGGGACGTGGGTGTCGGACTCGACCCCGCGAACATCAGCCGACTCTTCGACGCGTTCTACACCACGAAGGGTGGTGGAATGGGGATGGGCCTCTCGATCAGCCGGTCGATCATCGAGAACCATGGCGGGCGGTTGTGGGCCGTCCCGAACCAAGGGCCGGGGGCAACCTTCCTCTTCACGGTTTGACCCCGTGCCCGCGCCATCCGTTCTCGCGGGGCGATCGGTCTCGCTGCGGATTCTGCACGACGTTCGACCCGCAATGCACCTTCGGCGGCCACGTGTGCCGCCGGGTGCAGTTGGCCCACGCCGTGCTTGAAAAGGGAGACGTGTCGACCTGCATCCTCCCCTCGATCGCCGCTCTGACATCGAACAACGACGGGCCCCTTACCGCGGAGCTTCGGCTCGCCGAACTTCGGGCGCAGCTGGCCGTGGTCCGGACTCTCGCCGATCACATCGAGCATCTCGCGCGACCGGGGGATACCGAGGGACTCGGCGAGCAGCTCGTCGAAGAGATGGCACGCCTCGGATGCCGGGTCCTCGAAGCAGCGGCAGCGCTCGCAGGGGCGTATCCTGAAGAGTCCGGGGTCTTCGCCCGACGTTCGTCGTCGGACGCGGGAAGCGACGCCCCCGTCTTCGCGGAACGCTGAGATACACGCTTGGTCGCGCTTCGCGACTCGCTTCGACCGGTCGCCCACGCGACCGCCTGCGGAGCCCCGTTCGCGGACGCGCACCTATGGCATGATGCCCTCCATGCGCACGCCCGAGTCCGCACCGATCGTGTTCATCGTCGACGACGACGAGTCGGTTCGGGAGGCGTTGGCGAGCCTGGTTCGCTCCGCGGACATGCGGGTGGAGGTGTTTCCATCGGCGCAAGCATTTCTGAGACGGCCTCCGGTGGATGCTCCCGGTTGCCTGGTGCTGGACGTACGTCTGCAGGGCGACAGCGGTCTCGACCTGCAGCGGCGTCTGACCGAGTTGAACACGGAGATCCCCATTGTTTTCATCACTGGCTATGGCGACGTGCCCACCTCGGTCACGGCCATGAAGGCGGGCGCGATCGAGTTTCTGCTCAAGCCGCTGGCTGACGTGGACGTTCTGGAGGCGATCGGCCGAGCCATCGCGCGACACCGCGCCGCGCGCGAGCGACAGACCGAGATTGCGGATCTGCAGTCCCGCTACGGCTCGCTGACGGCGCGGGAGCGGGAAGTGATGGAAGGGGTCGTGAAGGGGCTTCTCAACAAGCAGATCGCCGCCGAGCTCGGGATCAGCGAGATCACGATCAAGGTCCATCGTGGCCAGATGATGCGCAAGATGATGGCCGGTTCTCTGGCAGACCTCGTGAGGCAGGCGGAGAAGCTCGGCATCTGAAGGGCTCCCCGAGCGATGCGGAAAGCGCACCGAGATGCGGAAAACGCACCGTCCCCACGGTCGAGCCGATCGAGCCGAAGCACGACGAGCACGAGGTCGAGCGGGCCCAGTCCGAGGTGGTCGAACCGGTCCGCGTCCCTGAGCGTCGACTCGTCGACGCGCAGCCAAGGCTCCTCGGGCATGGACGTTGCGAAGATGGGAAGGGACGTTTGCGAAAAGGAGAAGCCATGACACCCAACAAACGACGACTCGGGACGACGGACCTCGAAATCACGACTGTGGGATTCGGAGCGTGGGCGATCGGCGGCGGGGGCTGGGCCTACGGCTGGGGGCCCCAGGACGACGCCGGCTCCATCGCCTCGATCCGTCACGCGGTCAGCCGCGGCGTGAACTGGATCGATACGGCCGCGATCTACGGCCTCGGCCACTCCGAGGAGGTCGTCGGGCGCGCGCTCCGCGAGATACCGGCCTCCGAGCGGCCGTTCGTCTTCACGAAGTGCGGCATGATTCCGGACCACAGGAAGCCCTACGACGAGCCCGCGCGCGACCTGCGCCCGGCGTCGATCCGGCGCGAGGTCGAGGCTTCGCTCCGGCGCCTCGGCGTCGAGCGGATCGACCTCTACCAGTTCCACTGGCCCGATGGGGTCGGCACGCCCATCGAGGACTCGTGGCGCGAGATGGATCGGCTCGTCGACGAGGGGAAGGTCCGCGCGATCGGCGTGTCGAACTTCGACGTGGCGCTCCTCGAACGCGCAGAGTCGGTGCGCCACGTGGACAGCCTCCAGCCGCCGTTTTCCCTCGTCCGGCGCGACGCCGCTGCGGAGGTGATCCCGTGGGCCGCGGCCCACCGGACGGGTGTCATCGTGTACAGCCCGATGCAGTCGGGCCTACTCACGGACACGTTCTCGGTGCAGCGCCTCGCGGCGATGGCCGACGACGACTGGCGACGTCGCTCCTCGGAGTTCACGGAGCCGCACCTCTCCCGCAACATCGCGCTGCGCGACGCGCTGCGACCCATCGCAGAACGCCATGGCGTCACGGTGTCGGCCGTCGCGGTCGCCTGGACCCTCGCGTCCCCCGGCGTGACGGGCGCCATCGTCGGCGCGCGCAGTCCCGAGCAAGTCGACGGCTGGATCGCAGCAGGGTCGCTCGATCTCGACGTGTCCGACCTTGCCGCGATCGCCGGAGCCCTCCGGCAGACCGCTGCCGGCTCGGGACCCGTCGCCCGCTCGTGGAAGGGGGCCGCATGAATACGCGCGTTGCGGTCCTCGGCACGGGACGCATGGGTTCGGCCATCGCGCGACGCCTCGCTGACACGGGGATCGAGCTGGTCGTCTGGAACCGGACGCGCTCGCGCGCCGAGGCCGTCCGCGCCGGCACCGTTGCGGAGACACCCGCGGACGCCGTCGCGAGGGCCGACATCGTCATCACGAGCCTCACGGGACCCGACGCGCTCCGCGCGACGTTTGGTGGCCCCACCGGGGCGCTCGCGGCAGCGCGCGGACACAGCTTCGTCGAGATGAGCACGGCGGGCCCCGACGTGCTCGAGGAGCTTGCGCCGCTCGTCGCCACGACCCGCTCGACGCTGGTGGACGCGCCGGTGATCGGCGCCCCACCCGCCGTGCTCAAAGGCGTGGAGCTCGTCATCGCGGGCGGCGAGCGCGTTGACGTCGAGCGCGTCCGGCCGGTTCTCGAGCGCTTCGGGGAGCTGCGCCACGTGGGGCCCTTCGGGAGCGGAGCACGCCTCAAGCTCGTGGCGAACAGCATGCTGGGCGCGCTCGTCCTCATCGCCGCAGAGCTCGAGATGGCGGCCAAGGGCGCCGGGCTCGAC
>CALFNG010000164.1 GCA_937902985.1 uncultured Myxococcales bacterium | reverse complement strand
TCTCCTCGCATCGCTACCGTGCGCGCTCCTCGCTGGCGTTTGGCGTCGACAATCGAGCCACGTGGCCTCATGCTGGTGGGTGAGAGGCATTCCCGATGGCTGACAGCGTTCTCCTGGAGACAGCGTCCATGCTCGGGCTCAAGGGGGTGAAGACCCAGCTCGACCTCCTGCCGCTCATTCGCCGCGGTCTTCCGTACGCTTCACTCGAGCGATTATCCAGGCACATGGAGCTCACCCCGCTCGCCATGGGGTCGGAGCTCGGCCTCGCGAAGCGGACCGTCACGCGCCGCGCGAACGAGAAGAGGCTCTCGTCGTCGGAATCGGAGCGGCTCGTGCGGCTCACCCGGGTCCTCGCGGAAGCGAAGCGTGTGTTTGGTTCGGAAGAGAAGGCACGCCGCTGGATCCGGAAGCCGAGCCGAGCGCTTGCGGGAGCGGTTCCCCTCGGCCTGCTCGACACGGACATCGGCGCGAACGCCGTCTTCGAAGAGATGGGCCGCATCGAGCACGGCGTCTTCGTGTGATCGTCTGGCGGATCTGCAAAGCGGCGCGCGCGGCCACCGCGTTCGACGGTGAAGGCGCGCGGCGCTATCCGGGCCGCTGGAACCACAGGGGAGTGCCCATCGTCTACTGCGCGTCCTCGCTGGCGCTCGCGTCACTGGAGTACTTCGTGCACCTCGATTCCGACGACTGGCCGGACGACCTCGTCGCCATCCGTGCCGAGTTGCCTGACGATGTTCGGTTCGTCGAGACCGTGGATCCGAAGACGCTTCCCGAGGACTGGAGGAAGATCCCGGCCCCCGTCGCGCTCCAGGACCTGGGGTCCGAGTGGGCCCATTCGTCTCGCACCGTCGCGCTGAACGTCCCGTCCGCCATCATCCCGAACGAAGTCAACGTGCTCCTCAACCCGCGGCACACGGGCATGGCCCGCGTGGTGTTCCACGCTCCCGAGCCCTTCGCGTTCGATCCGCGGATGCGGAAGCTGACGCCTAAGTAGCGCCTCGCTCGCTTCGTCGAGCACCCGCCCTGTTCCAAAAAGCGTGGGGGCCGTATCCTTTCGGCGCTCGTCTACGTTTCCCCTGCATGGCCCCTCGATCCGAGCCCCCCGCGCCTCTCGCATCTGCGCTCCGCTCCTCCTGGCAGGGCTTTCTCGACACCTACGAGCCGCTCCGCTCCGACCTCTATCGCTACTGCCGCCACCTGACGCGGAGCCCGTGGCATGCAGAGGATCTCGCGCAGGACGCGATGGCGCGCGCGTTCGTGACGCTCGGGCAGATGGGGGATGCGCCGCCGAACCCGCGGGCGTGGCTCTTCCGGGTCGCATCGAATCTCTGGATCGATCAGCTCCGACGGCGCCGGCGCGAAGAACCGCTCGGCGAGCGCGACGAAGGAGCGACCCTCCGCGATCCGCTCACGTCGCGTGAAGCCGCCGGGACGATCATCGGTCAGCTCTCGCCGCAGGAGCGAGCGGCCGTCGTGCTCAAGGACGCGTTCGATCTCTCGCTCGAGGAGATCGCCGAGGCCCTGTCGACGACGACCGGTGCTGTGAAGACGGCGCTCCACCGCGGGCGCGGGAAGCTCGTCGAACCGACGTCTGTCGAGACGTGCACGCCAGCACCAGGGGTGCTCGACGCGTTCTGCGCGGCGTTCAACGCCGGTGACCTCGATCGGTTGACGTCCCTCCTGCTCGACACCGCGACGGTCGAAGTGGTCGGGGCGACGACGCAGTACGGCCCCGAGGCGGCGCGTCGCACCGTCCTCTACGGCATGCTCTTCGGCAGCGAGCGGATGGCGACCGCCGACACGAACGGCGGGATGGAGCCGCGCTTCATCCACGGGGTCTTGCCGTCCGCGCCGCGTGCCGAGCTCGTCGCCCATCGAGGCGCGTGGGTTGTCCTTCACTGGTACGCGCACGAGGACGGCGACGCCGTGCGCGCGATCACCCGGCTCGACGTCGACGCGGATCGCGTGGCGCGGCTTCAGAACTATTTCTTCAACCCCGATTTCATCGCAGAGGTCTGCGGCGAGCTCGGCGTGCGCTGGCGCTCCAACGGCTACCGGTGGTCGACCACCTGCCCCCCGGGGCCCGCACCGGCGGCCCCCGGCCGCTAGGCCGCCCCGACTACGAACGATTCGCGACGGAGGTTCTCATGTCGATGACTCTGTATTTCCATCCGCTATCGTCGTTCTGCTGGAAGGCGCTCATCGGCCTCTACGAGCTCGAGATCCCCTTCGAGAAGCACCTCGTCGATCTCTCGAACGACGAGGCGCGCGCCGCGTTCGTACGGCTGTGGCCGATCGGCAAGTTCCCGGTGCTGCGCGACGACGCGCGCGATCGCACGGTTCCCGAGTCCACGATCATCCTCGAGTACATCGACGGCTCGAGTCCGGCAGGAGCGCGGCTCCTCCCGACCGACCCCGACCTCGCCCTCGAGTGCCGGCAGCGCGAACGCCTCTACGACCTCTATATCCATCTTCCGATGCAGAAGATCGTGGGCGACAGGCTTCGCCCGGAAGGGAAGCGCGATCCGTTCGGCGTCGAGCAGGCGCGCGCGCAGATGGATACGGCCTACGCGCTCGCCGACGAGCAGCTCCGCGGGGGACCGTGGGCCATGGGCGCCGAGTTCACGGTCGTCGACTGCGCGGCGCTCCCGGCGCTGTTCTACGGGGACAAGGTTGCGCCACTCGGAGCACGGTGGCGAAACGTGGCGGCGTACCTGGAGCGGCTGAAGGGACGACCCTCGGTCGCGCGAGTGCTGCGGGAGGCCGGGCCGTATTTCAAGGACTTCCCGGGGTGACGAATGCGGTCAGTCGTTCGGCCGCGCGGACAGACCGCAATCAGCCGATCGATGGCTTACCGGTGTTGACCGCCAGCTGGGCGTCGAAGGCACGCTTGTAGGCGGGCCGCGCTTCGCCGCGGGCGACATAGACAGCCAGGTTCGCGAATTCGTCCAGAATGCCCGACGCTCTCAGCCTGAGCAGCACCGACGCCATCATCAGGTCGCCCGCGCTGAACGCGCCATCGAGCCAGTCGGCATCGCCAAGGCGACGGGAAAGCAGGCCAATTAGTCTAGCTCGGCGGGGGCGCTCGGCTTCACCCCGTCGAATGTTTCGGTATCGACGTTTCCGGACGTCCAGGACCTGACCTTCTCGGTCCCCGATTGCAGCATTGCCAGCTGCTCGACGCGATCGGCTCCGCGCCCCCGCGGGGGGTCGGCGACACTTCGGCCAAGACGATCGACTGCATCAAGCCGGACGCCGATGGGGGCCTGCCCTACGCCTTCAGCGCCGCCATGCAGAGCGATGGGTCGCAGGTCGCGATCCTCTTCGCGCATTCGGTCACGGTGCAGCAGGGCGCGGGCGTCTCGGTGAAGGGCGCGCTCCCGCTGGTGCTCGTGGCCAGCACTATGGTCAATATCCAGGGCACGCTGCAGAGCGCCACGCCGGGCAACGCCGGGGGAGCGCTCGTGACCCAGTCCGGCGCCGGTGGCGGTCTGGGCGGCGGGGCAGGCGGCAACCATGCGGGCGCCGGCGGCGGCGGCTACTGCGGCACGGGCGGGCAAGGCGCCGCATTCGACGACGCTGCGACGCCCGCCCCCGGCGGCCGCTC
>CALFNG010000163.1 GCA_937902985.1 uncultured Myxococcales bacterium | reverse complement strand
ACCTGCTCCCGATAAACACGCGACCAAAAGCAGTACGGCAGTTGTGGACCTTCTCATCAGTAAACTCCTCCGCAGGGACATCGGCTGACGTTTGCCGCAACGGGTCGCCCCTTCTGGTGCGCTTACGTCGGCGTGGTGCCGACAGGCGCGGGGCCAGTCGCGAGGTGTCCGCCTGACGAGCTAGGTACTGCTGAGCCGATTTCACGAAGGTTTCACAAAGTCTCTTTTTTGGGCCTCACCCCAAAAAAGCGTGGTCCGTCTTCGGAGCAGTGCGTCGTGAGCATTTTCATTTGCAATGCCGATGGGTTGAAGGCATCGGGAGAAAGTCCGAGGAACCCCTTTGAGTCCCTCGAACTTCGGGTTCCTGCGATCAGGACGAGGTCCAAATTGTTTCTTGCTCGTTTCGCGCTGGCGGGCCTCATCTGGGCTCGAAAGGGCCGCGAGATGCGAGGTTTTATGGGCAGTTGTCAGTGAACGGGACGCTACCGTCGGCGCAGCCCGCGAGCGCCGGCGGGACCGCGAGGACCGCCCCGAGCTGCGCCGGGCCCGCCGCGAAAGTCATGCCGACCGAGACCGCGTCGCACGCAACGTTCATGTTGTCGTTCGCCTGATTTTGCGAGATGTCGGCCGCCCCACAAACGGTTTCCTTGATGATCTCGTAGTACAGGTTTCCATTGCCGCAGAGAAAGCCGCCGTCGTTCGCGGGGATCGTCGCGAGCGTCTGCAGAAGAGCTTTCGTCGGCCAGCGACCGGCGATCGTCCCGCCGACGAGGTCGTAGCCGAACACGCCCTGCTGAATCGGCACGGGCTGAAGCTGTCCGACGACCACTGCGGTCGAGAGCGCCATCGTGGCACCCCCGAGGAACGATCGATCCCCGAACGCGACGGTGAGCTGGTTGAAGTGAGCGACGACGACGTAATTCGAGACGTAGGCTCGATCGTCGGAGAAGACTGACTGGCACTGCGGGTTGTGAGCGCAGCTGGGGATGCTTGCGGGATCCTGTGGCTTGTTTTGCAGCGAGTCGGGATCGACCGTCCAGAGATCGCCTCCCGTGAAGGTCGGCGTCGGGATGCCTCCGTCGGCGGTCCGGTTCACTCCGTTCGACACGTAGTAGCTGACCGTGACGTTCTCATCGTCCGCCATCCCGTTGTAGCCGTCGATGACGAGGAGCAGGCCGTACTGACCGCTCTGAAGGCCGTCGTCGATCTGGGCCGTGCCCGTCGACGCGGCGCCGCCGAGACCGCGGAAGAGATCGATGTCCGTGTTGTCTCTCCCCGCGTCGTCGTCGCAGCTCCTGGGCGCGCCGGGGACCTGGATGCAGCTCGGTGGTCCTGGACAGGTGCACACGCCATCGAGGTCGTATCCGAACGGGGGACGCGGCGCGCTCGCATCGGCCGTCAAGCCGATGTCGATCGTCTTGAACGCGGCGACGACCTGAATGGTCCCTCCGCCGCTCACGCCCCCGTCGGGGTGGCCCGGCGGTCGAGCGTGCAGGCATGGATCGGGGCCGGCATCCGCGGAGGCGGCCGCGTCGCCATCAGCGGGAAGGAGCAGCGACGAATCGTAGACCGCGCACGCTTCGTACGACCAAGCGCAGAGCACGACGAGCAGGGCGGCCATCGCCATGGCGAAGCCCGCGAGCAGGCGTCGCGCTTTCGAAGTTCTGTTCAAGCGGAGGCAACGTACAACGAGGAGGCATGCATGCTCCAGGTAATCACTTGTACGACAGGCTCCCGACGGCCGCAGCTTGCGGCCCGGCCGGAGGCACATGCCCTGGTGACTGGTCGCCGCCGCTTCCGTGCGCGCCGGCCGGGTGGGTCGGCCGGCCAAGGGGGTCGAAAGGTGCTTTAATGAGGACGTAAGAGCCAAGCTCGGGAGTGCTGCGGACGTGACGGAGATCATCGGAACGAAGCTCGATCGGTTCGAGCTCATTGCCGAGCTTGCGAGCGGCGGAATGGGCACGGTCTTTCTCGCGCGCCTCGGCGGCGCGGGCGGGTTCCAGCGCCTCTACGCGATCAAGCGCCTGCACGAACACCTGGCCCGGCACTCCGAGTTCATCGAGATGTTTCTCGACGAGGCGCGTCTGGCCGCGCGGATCCACCACCCCAACGTCGTCCCGATCCTCGAGATCGGAACCACCGACGCTGGGCACTACCTCGTGATGGAATATGTGGAGGGCGACACCGCCGGGCACCTATTCCACGCGGCTTCGCAGGAGAAGAAGCCCATCCCACCGCGGGTTGCAGTGCGCATCGTGCTCGACGTCCTGGCGGGCCTGCATGCCGCGCACGAAGGAACGGACGACGAGGGGCGTCTGCTCGAGGTCGTGCATCGCGACGTCTCCCCGCACAACATCCTCGTCAGCATCGACGGCGTGGCGCGCATCACTGACTTCGGGATCGCGCGGGCCGCGTCGCGCCTCGCGGTGACGCGCACCGGTCAGCTCAAAGGCAAGATCGCGTACATGGCTCCGGAGCAGGCTCGCTCGGAGACGATCGACCGGCGTGCCGACGTCTTCGCGATGGGCATCTGCCTCTGGGAGATGCTGGCCGGTCGCCGTCTCTTCAAGGCCGATGCCGAGAGCGAGACGCTGAACCGGCTGCTCTATGAGCCGATCCCCGACGTCGATCGGGTGAACCCGGCAATCCCGCGCGAGCTCGCGGATGTCTGCGCAAGGGCTCTGATGCGCGACCTCTCGAAGCGGTACGCGACCGCGGCCGACTTCTCCGATGCGCTCGAGACCGCAGCGCGGTCGCTCGACTTGCTCGGTTCGCACCGCGAAGTGGCCGCGTGCGTCGCCGATGTGCTCGGCACGGATCTGTCCGAGCGGCGCGCCGATCTGCGCGCGTGGATCGCGGACACCGAGCGAAGGAGCCTCCTCCCGCCGGCCGATTCGGGGCCCGACGCCGGGCCAGTCGGTCTCGAACTGGTTCACGGCGCGCACGTGAGCGCCTACGTTCCTTCGCTCTTCGAGTCGGGATCGTTGGGCGCTCACACCGGCTCCGATTCCCAGGCACCCTCGGCACGCGCCACGCGCCCGAGAGTGCTATCCGCCGCTCTGGTCGCTCTGGTCGCTCTGGTCGCCGTCGCAGCCGCGGCTGGCGTCGTCCGCTGGCGACGCGGCCACGAGGCCGCACCGACTGCCGCGACGCAAGTGCAGGCCCTCGCGGCCCAGGCCCCAGCGCCCCCGCGTCCGGCCGACAAGCCCATCGAACGAGCGCCGGGCCCGGACGAGCCACTCTCGCCCCCTCCGGCTTCTTCCGACGCTCCGGCCGCGCTACCGGCAACGGCGAGCGTCCACACGGCCCCTCCGCAACACGCAACCGCAATCGCCGCAGCGAGGCCGATACGGCCAGCCCCCGGGCCCTCCCTTGTCCCAGACGGCCCCCCTCGCCCGGCCGCCTCGGTCCCGAGCGACATGCTCAACAACCCGTACCGCTAGCGTGCAGCGGAGCGGAAGGACTCGCCGTTCTCTTCTCGGACGGCTCTCGAGACGTTGGTAAGTCGCGATCTCAGATCCGGCCGCGATGTTCGGAGGGCGTGACTCCCTTCCATCGCCGGAAGGCCTTGTGAAACGCGGGCGCGTGGGCGAACCCGAGGAGGATCGCGATCTGGCTGATACTCCGTTGCGGCTCACGCAGATAGCGCTCGGCGAGATCGCGTCGGACGTCGTCGACCAGATCAGTGAAGGTGGTGCCTTCGTCTTCGAGACGGCGGCGCAGCGTGGGCACGCTCATCGCGAGCGCCGCGGCGACGGCCTCCATGCACATCTCGCCCGTGCCGAGCCGCAGCGTGATGGCCTCGCGAGCGCGGCTGCGAATGCCGAGGGCCGCCCGCTCCGAGAGCTCGCGCGCGTAGGTCTCGAAGGCCGCGTGCATGCGCGCGTTCCCGCCGCGCATCGGTCGATCGAGCTGCTCCCGGTCGAGGACGAAGCCGTTGTGCGGCATGTCGAACTTGAGCGCTGACGCCGCGAAAGCCGCATACGAGCCGAGATCGGAGGGAGCCGAGTGCATGAAGTGGATCTCGCGCGCGGGACGTACGTCGTCGACGCAACGAAGCGAAAACCGCGCGGCGCTCACGATGACGAAGTCGTTGGCGGCCCGCGGTTGGGGGACGCCGTCGGTGACGCGCGTGCGCCAGAGAACGTGCGGCCCGTAGTCGATGAGCGATGCTTCCGCCGCTTCATGCACGAGGTGTATGTAGCGGGCGGCGCATTCGATCCCTTCGCGGAACGTGGAGCAGCTTCGCGCGGCGTACTCGATGGTGTCGAGGTCGCCGGGCTCTACGCTCGCACCGGCGCGAAGACCAATGGTCTCGTCACCCGTGCGCGCGACCATGCCCTCGAGCACCGCCATCACCAATCGGTGCGGGATGCGCGTCTCGGGCCGGGCCAGCTCGACCGCCGTGATCCCCGCTTGCTGGAGGAAGCCGGTGGCAAAGGGGCTCGGGCTCTCGTCGCTGATCCGGAGGAACGGCCACATCAGCCGAACGGAGATGCGCTTCTCGCGGACCGAAACGAAGGAAGCTGTCGCCATGCCTGACCTGCGAGCTTTGCACGGCGTGGACCATTTCCCCGCGGTGCGCGAGCTCTCAGGATACTACGCGATTTTGGCGCTCGAGGCCCGCAGGCACAGCGCGCCTGCGCGCCCAAACTGCGAAAGGATGGGCGCGACCTGCGCAATATAGTGCGCAAAAACGTGCTACCTCCGGCGAGCGCCCGACGCCTGCGCACGAAGAATTACACGCGCGGTGCAGGGATGCGCGCGACCCACAGGGCCGCGCTATCTGTCGCGACGCTCTCGGCGCTTACTTCGGGGGCGGCGGCGGAATCACCATGGGCTTCGACTCGTCGCTCACGCACGACGCCAGATTGAAAATCAGGAATTCGAGCGCCTTCTCCTGAGCGGTGAGATCGGCCGCCATGCACTTGCCGGGGATGTTGCCCGAGGGTGCGCCGCCAGCGTGCAGGTCCGTGAAGACCGCCTTGCCGCAGTATTGCTTGCCCACGACTTCGCCGCCGTCGATGGGAACGCCGCCGATGGGGGTCTCGAAAGACAGGTACTTCGTGTCCATCGCACCGGTGGTAATACCGCTGTTCCCGTAGATCCAGCGAGACGTCGTCGCCGGGTTCACGGCCGACACGCTGTCAGCAACCCCCGTCAACGTGATCCCGCTTCCAGTCAGCGCACCGACGCTCATCAACCAGGCCTGGAAATCTTTTCCGGACTGGAGCGTCGTGTCGATCGTGCAGTTCGTGCAGGTGCCGCTGCCGACCGAAGAGCCGAGCCACGTTGCGACCGACTGGAAGTCGGGCGGCCCGTTCTTGAACCAGGTGTAGTGGAAGTGAGTGGCGAAGACCTTTCCGCCTTCGTCGAGCCAGTCGTGCATCGCCTGCTTGCCCGCCTTGGTGACGTTGGCGCTCCCGCCGCCGTAGCCGCCGCCGCCGCCGTCTACGTTCTCGTCGGGATCCATCGTATCGCCCTCGCAGGCGAGGAACACGATGTCATACGACTCGAGGCTCGCCTTGTTCGACCAGAGCGGGCAACTCGTGTTCGTGCAGTTGCCGGCGGTGCCCGTCGAAAGGGCTGGAGCCGCCCCGACGCCAAAGATGCCGCCGCCTGCGATCCCGAGCCCCTGGTAGACGTCGAGCTTTCCGCCGCCGTGCGGCGCCGAGTACTCCTTTGGGTCCAACCCGACCTTCGTCAAGAAGCAGCCGAGATCGTCGAGGCCGCCCGTGAGCAGCGCCATCTGGGGAAGGTCGCCCTCTTGTTGATTCTTCGGAAGGCGGAGCTGACCCGGCCCGCTGGCCGGCACCGTCACCGTCTTGCAATCGGTCGTGCTCGCTACCGTCATCAACCGCCGCCACTTGCCGATCTGGATGACGATCGGGAGGTTCTTGCCGGTCGGCACGCCCTTGAGCGTGAACGTTCCGGTGTTGTCGGTCAGCGCGGCGGTCGCGTAGTCGCCCACAGGGGTGTCGCACGTGCTGCAAGTGTTCGTGCCCGACTTGATGACCGGCAGCGTCTTCGGGTCGTTGGGAATGAAGACAACGACGTTCTCGATCGGGTTCTTCCCGGCCGGATCGTAGACCTTGCCGGTCAGCGTTGTCTGAGCGCCGCCCGCGCACATCGTGTTGACGTAGCAGCTGAGCGGAGCGCCAGCCGGACAGTCGGGGGCGTTTCCACTGTCGCCGCCGCCCTGGAAGCCGCTGCTGCCGCCGAAGCCCACGCCGCCACTTGCACCGCCCGAGCTGCCAACATTCGCGTCAGGGTCCAACGTGGCCGCGTCGTCGGCGGAGTTTTGATCGACGCCGAGCGTTCCCTTGTCCTTGTTGCCACCGCATCCGCCCGACATCCAGAGAAAAACGGTTGCCGCGAGCATGACAATCGCGACGAAGGGCCTTGCTATGCGCGCCATCGCGACCTCCTTGTAGACATACAATTTTATAGCTCTGCAGGGCTCTAGCGCCCGCTGCGCAAGCAGATGCCCGCATTTCTCTTACCCGGTCGGTATACCCGAACAAGTAGTCCAGACGCTCAGATTCGTACCCTCGGCGCTCACGGCGGTTGATATTGAGCTGTGGCTGGAAAGGTTCAATGGCCAAAGGTTCAATAGTCTGCCGGTACGACTACGAGCTTCGCGGAAGCAGATCGACCGGTATGTCTTTCAGCCGCGGTGCGCGGGCGTCTTTGTCCGAGAGCACCGGCTCGTGGCCCGGCCACTCGATGGCCAGGTCGGCGTCGCTCCAGAGAATGGCGCGCTCCGCCTTGGGGTCGTACAGCGCGGTGACCTTGTAGCCCACGAGGGCCGGCTTCTTGACGTAGAAACCGTGGGCGAAACCCTCCGGCACCCAGAGCTGGCGGTGATTGTCGCTCGAAAGGATCACGCCGACCGCTCGACCGAACGTCGGCGATCCGCGCCGGATGTCGACCGCCACGTCGTAGATCTCTCCTTCGAGGACGCTCACGAGCTTCCCTTGCGCGTTGGGTAGCTGGTAGTGGAGGCCGCGTAGAACGCCCGGGATCGAGTACGAAACGTTGTCTTGTACGAACGTGGTCGGAATCCCGTGCGGGGCGTAGCGCGCCGCGTTCCAGGTCTCCTTGAACCAGCCGCGCGCCTCTCCGAAGACGCGCGGTTCGATGACGAGGACGCCGGGCAACTCCGTGGGCGTGACGTTCACGCGCGCTTTCCCTCGACGAGGTTGACGAGGTACTCGCCGTAACCGCTCTTGCGGAGCGGCTCCGCGAGACGGAGCAGTTGCTCGGCGTCGATGAGCCCGAGCGAATACGCAACCTCTTCAGGGCACGCGACCTTGAGGCCCTGCCGTTGCTCGATCGCGCTGATGAAGTCCGATGCCTGGAGCAGGGAGTCGTGCGTGCCGGTATCGAGCCAGGCGACGCCGCGCCCGAGCTTTTCGACGCGCAGCTGCTGGCGCTCCATGTAGGCGCGGCTGACGTCGGTGATCTCGAGTTCGCCGCGCGCGCTCGGCTTGAGCGACGCCGCGATGTCGACCACCTGAGAGTCGTAGAAGTAGAGGCCAGTCAGCGCGTAATTCGATTTGGGGTTCTTCGGCTTCTCTTCGATCGAGACCGCGCGATCGCCGTCGAGTTCGACGACGCCGTACGCCTCGGGATCGCGGACGCGGTAGGCGAAGAGCGTCGCCCCCGACGTCTGCGCCGCGGCGCGCTGCAAGAGCTCAGGCAGCCCGTGCCCGTAGAAGATGTTATCGCCCAGCACCAGCGAGACCCCGTCGCTTCGCACGAAGTCGCGGCCGATGATGAAGGCCTGAGCGATGCCGCTCGGGCGCGGCTGCATCGCGTACTGGATGTGGATGCCCCACTGGTGACCGTCTTTCAGGAGCCGGTGAAAGAGCGGGGCGTCGTCGGGCGTCGTGATCATCAGGACCTCGCGGATGCCCGCGAGCATGAGCGTGGTCAACGGGTAGTAGACCATCGGCTTGTCGTAGACCGGCATGAGCTGTTTGCTCACGACCAGCGTGGCGGGGTGCAGGCGAGACCCCGTGCCGCCGGCGAGGATGATCCCGCGATTCATGAGTTCGTCCTTCCGTCGTTCGCGGTTCGCAAGCGGCGGTCGTAGTTCTTCTCGAGCCACTTCTGGTGCTCGCCAGCTTGTACCGCCTTCACCCAGGCAGGGTTCGCGATGTACCAGGCAAGCGTCCTCGCGAGCCCCTCGGCGAAGCGGAGTGTGGGCTCCCAGCCGAGCTCGCGCTTCAACTTCGACGAATCGACGGCGTAGCGCCAGTCGTGGCCAGGCCGGTCTTCGACGAAGCGAATCAGGCCGAGGACGTCTGCGGCGGAGCGGCCCGTCTGCTGTGCCACGAGCTCGCAAAGAGCCCGCACGACGTCGATGTTGGTGCGCTCCTCGTTGCCGCCGACGTTGTACGTCTGGCCGACCTGCCCGCACTCGATCACTTTCCAGATGGCCTCGCAGTGGTCGTCGACGTAGAGCCAGTCGCGACAGTTGCCGCCGGAGCCGTAGACGGGTAGCTCGCGCCCCTCGAGCGCGTTCAGAATCGTCAGCGGGATCAGCTTCTCGGGCGCCTGGCGCGGCCCGTAGTTGTTCGAGCAGTTCGTTATCGTGATCGGGAGGCCGTATGTCCGGTGAAAGGCGCGGACGAGGTGATCGGACGACGCCTTCGATGCGGCGTAGGGGCTGCTCGGATCGTAGCGGCTGTCTTCCGTGAACGCCCCCTCTTCGCGAAGAGAACCGTAGACCTCGTCGGTGCTCACGTGGTGGAAGCGCGCGGTCGAGCTGCTCGGGTCCTTCCACAGCGCCCGCGCGGCGTTCAACAGCTGCATGGTCCCGACCACGTTCGTGCGCACGAACGCGCCCGGATCGTGAATGCTGCGATCCACGTGGGACTCGGCCGCGAAGTGCACGACCAGGTCGGGCCGAAAGTCGCCGAAGATGCGGTTCACGACATCGCCGTCGGCGATGTCGGCTACCTCCAGGGAGAAATTCTTGGCGCTGTCGATGCCGGTCAGGCTCAACGGATTGCCGGCGTACGTGAGCTTGTCGAAGCAGACGAACGAGTGCTCGGGGTAGCGCGGGACGAACATGTTGAGGAAGTTCGAACCGATGAAGCCGGCCCCCCCGGTGACGAGGATCCTCATGGCAGTCTCCGGTCACTTCGGTCGTCTTCGCGGATCATGCGCGGTCGGTTCATGGCAGGATGCAAGCGTAGTCGACCAGACCCACGGTCCAAAGAGCGAAGAGATGGAGATTGTCTTACTAGGGAGCGCCGGGCAAGTCGGCGTCGCCCTCGGCGGCGCGCTCGGGTGCTTCGCACGCGTGACGGCCTACGACCGATCGACACTCGACCTCTCGGACACCGATGCCGTGGTCGGTGCGCTCCGGGCAGCCCGGCCGGCCGTGGTCGTCAACGCGGCGGCGTTCACCGACGTGGACCGCGCCGAGAGCGAGGAGGCGATGGCCACGCGGATCAACGGCGACATCGTCGGGGTGCTCGGCGAAGAGTGCCGGGCCATTCGCGCTGGGCTCGTGCACTACTCCACCGACTTCGTCTTCGACGGGAAGACGAGTCGACCGTATCGGGAAGACGACCCGACGGCTCCCCTCGGCGCGTACGGTCGGTCGAAGCTCGCCGGCGAGACGGCGCTGGCGCTCGCCGGCGCGCCTGCGCTCGTGCTCCGAACGGCCTGGGTCTACAGCCCCGGGCGACGGTCGTTCGTCGCGTCGATCCTGCGCCTGGCGCGCGAGCGCGAGTCGCTGCGCATCGTGGCTGACCAGTCGGGGAGCCCCACTTTCGCTGGAGACCTCGCGATGGCGACGGCGCTCCTCATTCACGGGGTTCGCAACGATCCCTTCGGCGCCATCGACGACGCGCGCGGCGTGTATCACATGGCCGGCGGCGGGGTGGCCACCCGGTTCGACCTCGCCACCGCGACGATTGCGAGCGATCCGCGCGCGAGCGAGCATCGCGTGAAAGACGTCGTTCCGGTCCCGACGAGCGACTATCCGCTCCCGGCACCCCGCCCGGCGTTCGCGCCCCTCGACTGCCAGAAGCTGCAGCACCGCTTCGGGATCGCGCTTCCACCCTGGAGAGCAGCGCTTGCGCGCGCTCTTCGCCAGTGACATCGCTATCGGTCAGTCGGCTTCGGGGGCGCGCTTCTTCAACGGGCGCGCGAACCCGTAGTCCGTCAACCTCGCGACCAGCGTGCGCCGTGAGATACGCAGCAACTGAGCGGCACGAGTCTGGTTGCCCCCGCAGCGGTCCATGGCCTCGGCGATGCGTCTGCGCTCGATGGATTGCGCGGCGCGTCGCGCGGCGTCATGGAGCCCGAGCGGCGCCGCGTCGAAGGCGCCCAGGCTGCCGTTGTTGGGCGAGGGCATGGTCGCACGCTGCGCCGTCTCGAACGACCCGGTCACCCCGAAGTTGAGCTCCGGTGGCGGCAGATGGTGAATGTCGATCGCCGTGCCCGTACAGAGCGTCACGGCGCGCTCGATCACGTTCCTCAGCTCGCGCACGTTGCCGGGCCAATCGTGAGCCTCGAGCTGGCGCATCGCCTCGGCCGTGATGGGGACCTCGGGCCGGGCGGCGTCGCGGCATGCCTGGATCACGAAGGCCTGCGCGAGGGGAGCGATCTCAGCGCGTCGCTGCCGGAGCGGCGGGATGACGAGGCTGATGCCGTTGAGCCGGAAGTACAGATCCTGCCGGAACGCGCCCGACCGGACGAGTGCAACGAGGTCGCGGTTGGTGGCGCAGACGAAGCGCACCTCGATCGAGCGCGACTTGAGGCCACCGACACGCGTAACCTCGCGACTCTCGAGGACGCGCAGGAGTTTGGCCTGCATCGCCAGGGGTAGCTCGGCGATCTCGTCGAGGAAGAGCGTGCCGCCGTCAGCCACTTCGAGGAGCCCGGGCTTCGCCTGGACCGCGCCGGTGAAGGCGCCGCGCTCGTAGCCGAAAAGCTCGCTCTCGAGCAGGGCGTCTGGCAGGGCGGCACAGTTGACTCGAACGTACGCGGCCGAGCCGCGCGTCGACCTGCGATGGATCGCGTCGGCGATGACGTCCTTCCCGGCCCCAGTCTCGCCGAGGAGGATGACCGACAGGTCACCCTTCCCGACCAGATCGACCACGCGATAGAGCTCGCGCATCCCGTCATCGACCACGATGACCGGCGGCGCCTGGTGGTTCGCCCGCAATGTCGCGCGCGGTTGCGGAACGGGCGGAGCGTCGTTTTCGAGGGCGGCGCGGACCACGATGACGGCCGCGCCGATGGCGACGACCTGGCCTCGCTGGATGGCCGCGCGGGTGCGGTTCGGGATTCGCGTGCCGGCGATTGTCGTGCCGTTGGTGCTCCCGAGGTCTTCGACCGTCACCGGGTTACTCCCGTAGAAGATCGCGTGCTCACGAGAAACCGACGGGTGATCGATGCACAGGTCACATTTTCGCGACCGACCGATCGACAGGGTTCCCGCCGCGGGCATCTCTTTGACCGCCGACCCGCCGGGCCACATGGCCACCAGGTGGGGGCGAGCGAGCGCGACGCGGGCGTGGGTCTCTGTTCCGGTGATATCGTCTTCACGCGGTAGCATCGGAAGGCTTTCGGCAACCGCGGGTCTGCGGGCAATTGGAGCCATAAGCGATTCGCGCGCCAAGTTGCTCGAGATGGTCCCTTCCGGCCTTACCACATACAGACGGTACGAAGGACGTGCGCTTGACCTAGCTGTATAGTGAGAACGGATCTGCGCGCAAGCGCTGCACAGCGCTCACCCTGTGCACTATGTTACTCAAGTCGGTTGAGCGCACCTTTCTTTGGGTCAATTCGCCCGATGAAATCGGGCGCGATCGAGGCCCTGGGCCTTGGAACGAGGGCTGCAGCGTTCGATCGTCGACGAGCAACTCCCGGGAGCGCAAAACGCAATGGCGAGACAACAGGGTCGCAGCGCGCGCAACGCGAAAAAGACGATCGCAGTCTTCTGCGATGGCGGCTTCCTTGCGCATGTAACGCGATCGTTCGAGGTGGGGCGGGCGCTGCGCCACTGTTTCGGTCATCGCGTCGTTTTCTGCTGCGACGGTCCTTACACCCACATCCCCCGCGACGCTGGTTTCGAGGTGGTGCCGGTGTTCACTGTGAACCGCGACATCACGATGGACGTGGCGCGCAAAGGGACGCCTCCCCGCTTGAGCTGGTGGAAGTCGATCTGCGATCAGTCGGTGGCGGCCGACCTGCAGGCGCTCGAGGCCATCAAGCCCGACGCTGTGGTCGCCGACATGCGCTGGTCGATGTCGACGAGCGCGCGAGCCTTCGGCATCCCCTACGTCGCCGTTGCCAATGCGTGCTGGACCGACCGCTTCGCGCAGCCGATCGAGCCACCCGAGGGGCACATCACGTCGAAGGTCCTCGGGAAGTGGCTGGCGAAGGCGGCGTTCCCGAAGCTGATCGAGCTCCAGATGAAGTATGGGGCCCTGGGATACAAAGACGCACGGAAGCGGCACGGTCTGCCACCCCTCCGCTCGATGTGGGAGGCCGTCGAGGGCGACATCACTCTGATGCCGGACCTGCCCGAGTTCATGCCCGTCGTACGCAACACGCCTCCGAGCTTCCGCTACATCGGGCCGCTGCTCTGGGACGCGAACATCGGCCTGCCGTCCTGGTTCTCGAAGCTGCAGCCGGGCCGGCCCACGATTTACTTCACGATGGGCTCTACCGGCGACACGAAGTTCTTCGAAGAGGCGGTGCGGGTCTTCGGGAACACCGAGTTCCAGGTGCTCATCACCACAGGTGGACTCGCCGAGATTCCGAACCCGCCTTCCAACGTGTTCATCGCGAAGTACGCGCCTGGCGACGCGCTGATGGCCGTGAGCGACGTCGTCGTCTCGCACGGCGGCAACGGCACGGTATACCAGGCCCTGTCGTGCGGGGTTCCCGTCATCGGCTTCCCGACGATGTTCGACCAGGAGATCAACATGCGTCAGGTCGAAGCGCTCGGTATCGGCATCCAGATGTCGAACAAGGAGTACAGCGGCCCAGCGCTCGACAAGGCAGTGCGCAAGGTCCTGAACGAGACACGCTATCGAGAGCGCTGTCGGCAGCTCGCCGCGCGCATCTCGCGCATGGATGGGCGCCGCCGTGCGGCGCTGCACATCCACGATTTCCTGCAGCACAAGGACCCGCGGGAGCACCCCGTCACGGCGACGGCCATCTTGCAACTCCTTCCGCCCCTCGACACGGAGAGCGCCGTAGCATGATGTCGAACCGTCTCCTGGCTCTCTTCGGTCGTCACGACGAAAGCACCGCCCTCCCGTACGACATGTTCGACGTGGCCTACCCGGAGGCTGAGGCTCGTCGCGCGCGCCGGATGGAGAACATCTACCACGTGGGTCAGTCCAAGATCTGGGACGGGCGCGACGTCCTGGCGCAAGCGATCGCCAAGTACGGCAAGCCCAACCTCGCGCCCGAGAAGCGCAGAGCGCTGGCGCGCGTGTTCGGGATGATCATGTGGGGCGAGCTCGCGGCCTGGAAGATCAGCGCGCAGCTCGCGGACCGGCTGGTTCCCCTCGAGGCCAAGCTGGCCGCCGCGAGTCAGGTGCACGACGAGGCCCGCCACTTCTACGTGATGCACGACTACCTCGAGACGCTGGGAGAGAAGCCGGCGAAGCTCGAGTTCTGGGCGCAGCGAGTCCTGCAGCGGACGCTCGGCACCAACAACCTCTTGAAGAAGCTGATCGGGATGCAGCTGACGGTCGAGACCGTCGCCTTCGTCGCCTTTCAGCGCGTTCGCGAGATCGAGGTCGAGCCCGTGCTGAGCGAGCTGATGACGTACTACGAGCGCGACGAAGCGAGGCATATCGGCCTCGGCATCCAGCTCGTCCCGCAGATGGTGGCGAGGCTGTCGATGCCCGGCGCCATCAGCCTTGCGGCGTTCCAGCTCGATCTGCTCGTGGCGACGCTCTTCAGTCTGAAGACGATCGAACGCGATCTCATCGAGATCGGGGTCGACCCGCGCAGCATGCTCGGAATGGCGTTCCGCAAGCAGGCCGACATCGACACGAAGATCCGCGCCGAGTTCCCCCAGTGGCCGGCAGACCCACCGCTCCGCCGCGCCTTCGAGGGCGTCTGCGAGGTTCTGTTCCCGAGTGAAGGCGCCGACGCCAAGGTTCCCGTGCCCGTTCGCATGAAGCACGCGCTCGAGGTGGTGGCTCGTACCCGTCAGAGCGTGTTCGAGCAGTGGGGGCAGCGCGGGTAGACGATCGCCGCCGCAGTCTATTGCCCTAGCTCGGAGGCGCCACGTGATGGCGTCTCAGGGCGTCGTTGAGCGACATCCCGAGAGCACACCGCCCCCGGGCGCCACGCTGACGCATCTGGCGGCCTTCCGGAATCGTCACGGTTTTATCGCGAGACGTCGCGGATCACGACATCCGCGCCGTGCAACTCGACCACGACCGGATAGCGCTTCGCCGGCTCGGCGTCGCTCCACGCTTCCGTGAGCGCAGGGGTGACATGGACGTTCCCGGGATGCGCTTTGGCCAGCTGGCCCACATGGTCTTTGATCGCGATGACCCGGTTGTCGATGGGTGCGTCGCGCTCCAGACCGTAGACGTGAGCCACGCTGCCTGGGAGGCCGTCCATACGCTTCACGTCAGCCGCGCGCAGAGTGGTCCTGCCCTCGTGGAACTCGGAGAGGCCGGTCTTGGCCTGGTAGCGTCGCTCGACGAGGAAGGGGATGCGGTCCGCCTTCGAGAGCGCCCGATGTCCGAACGGGATCAACATCTCGACGTGGCGGAGCGTCGCCCACACGCGTCCGTCGGGTCCGATCATCTGGATCAGGTACATCGGGAAGGCGTTGGCGCCATCGAAACCGGCGAAGCGAACCTCCGCGCGAACGGTCCCCGCGGTGGGCGGCGGCCCGAAGAACTGCGCGGTCAAGCGCACGGGCACCCCCATGTGTCCCGGCGAGATCTTGTCGGACCAACGTTCGAGCTCGTCGTGAGGCACGCCGTGGAGGGCGCCGTCGAGCAAGATGTGATGGATGGCGCCGACGGGCGCGTCGGCGCCGGCCGCGTCGAGGTCGGCCGACGCGCCGCGCCCGCTCAGGGCGAGCCGCCTGAGCACCTGGAGCTTCGGTCCCCAGAAGATCGATCCCGACGTGTACGGGTTCGGCGCAGCGACTCCATCTTCGAGCGGCGGCCAGGCCGCGGGAGGCCTGGCGAACGCCCGCGCGATGCGAATTCGGCCCGAGGCGACGCGTTTGGGTGCTGCTCCGCCGTCGCCCAGGTCGTAGAGGGAGGCGAGGACGTCGACCTCCTCCGTGCGATGCACGGCACGAGCGAGGACGGTACGCACCTCCGTGCGCAGGTTCTTCGGTCGATCGCAGATGAGCCACCCGAGGGCTCGTAGGTCGTTGCCCGCGACGACGACCCACTCGGGCGCGCCGTCGATGCGTGGGTACGACGCACGAACGTGCTCGAGCGCCGCCGAGGCGAGGCGATCGACCATGCTCATCATGGGCATCACCGGCACCGTGTAACTCGGACGGTGATCGGTCACCCAGGCATCGACCGCCGGATCGAGCACGCTGTCGATCACGCGCGGGGGCAGCGCGAGCACCTCGCGATGGCCGCGGACGCGTACGCCGATGGCCTTGGCCTCGTAGCAGCGCACTCCGTCGACCCAGAGCGACCCGTTGGCGAGCACGGTCACGCCCTCGGGAGTCGACTCGATGGAGACGATGTCGACCTCGGAGACGATGTGCTTGTTCTCGGGCCGCACCTGGCCGCGGAATTTCCACGAGACGTGGCTGTCGAGGGCGAGCGGCTCGAAGTAGGGCTTCTCGATCCCCGCCGCGAGGTTCTCCTCGATCACGTAGAACTGGAGCGCCTGGAGCATCTGCTCGATGCCGAGAGAGCCGGGCTGCACCGGGTCGCTGTAGAAGTGCGACTTGAAGTACCACTCCCGCGGCTTCACGGCCTTCTCGACCCGGAGACGTCCCTTTCCGATGGGGCCCTCGTCGGGCCAGAAACCGGTGACCTGGTCGATCATGAGCAACATCGGGCCGGGCAGGCGCAACGGACCAGCGCAGTATTTTTCGGGCCGCTCCGACAGATCGAAGCGCAAGGGGGACTCGACCAGGAGGCGAGTCCGCTGCTCGGGCTTCGTCGGCAGCCCGCCCTGTGCGTCGAGCGCGAAATTCGGGAAGTACCCGAAGGCCGCCGTGAGGTTGCAGACCTCGCGGTCTCCGACGTGGCACTCGATCTTGTAGGAGATCAGGATGATCCCGGACAGGCTCGAGACCGACGTGACCTTGGTGTGCGTTCGTACCGTGCTGCCGCCGAAGACCTCGCCGGTCATCTTGCCAGCACCGTCGAGGTTACGGAAGAACACGTTCTCGCTCGCGACGATGGGGCACCCCACGTAGACCGAGAGCCATCCGCACGGCTGCAGCGCCGCCTCGAGGAGGACGCACCACGGCATCGACCGGTTGCCGTTTTCGTCGAAATACCAGGCGTCGACCGGGACGTCGTACTCCATCGTCGCCTCGGCCCCGGGCCGCATCGAGAGGCGTTCCCCGGCGACGTGGGTGACCCGCGTGACGAAGTGGTAGGGCGGCCCGGGCAACCGCGGCATCTGCCGCTCGCCGGTCTCGAAGAACGCGCCCGCCTGGTTGAACGCATCGGTCGGTCGGCCCACGGCGCCCGCCACCAACGACGCGTAGTCGAGGCGAAAGCCGTCGATGTCCGCCGCGGGCCGGCCCGACACGTGGTCCGCCTGCCCGTCGGCGTAGAGGCCCCGATTGCTCGTCAGCGGAAAATCGGGGACGAGCTGGAGCGCCACCCGCTCGGCATTCATCACGAGCTGTCCGTTTGCCCAGGCTTTGACGTCGCCCACGATCTTCGACCAAGGGCCGCCTTCGAGCGTCTCGACGACCAGCTCGTAGTCGAGCGGCGCGTCGGGCGGCGGTGCGCCGAAGAACCGCAGATGGCTCGCGTGATCGACGGTCGCCTCGAAGCGCCATCCGTCGCGCGCGATCGTTCCGCCGGCCGCCATGACGAAGAGCGCGAGCACCTGCTGGGCACCTTGGAACACGCGGCCGAGGCGAAGGCCGGGGTCGTTGGGGACGAGAGGATCTCCGACGCGGGGGGCGGCCCTGGCGCTGAGCGAGCCCATCGACCACGGGCCGCCCGTGGCATCGATGCCACTCACGCCGGTGAGCCGAACGACCGAGCCGCCCGGGAGGGGCGGCGTGCGCGTGTGGCTGCCGGCGCGCTCGAAGCCGGCGCCGAAGGTCGAGAGGATTTCGCCCTCGTAGAGGGCCGCGACCTCGCGCTCCGTGAGCTTACGCTTCGCCGTCCATGTGCGCGGGACGTGGTTGGCTACAGGCGCGCCCGCGGCGGGCCCCCGCGGAGGCGCTTGTGCCGAGAGCGCATCCGTCGAGCGAACGCCGTGAACCTCGACCAGCGGCTGTTCGCCATGTCCCGTTCGAACGACCTGCGCGACGAGGCGGAACGGCGTCTGCGCGGGGCCTGTCACGCGAGGCGGCGCAACGAGATCGGTGACGATCGTGTCGCCCGACCCTGCGAGGGTACCGAGGCCGCGGAGCTCGCAATCGAGTACGCCGAAGTGGCCCTCGGCGATGCCGTTCGCGCTCTCGGAGACGATCCCCGACAGGGCAGAAAAGACGAGCGCAAGGGGAGCTACGTGGGAGTCGAGGAGCGCATCGTCCCACGTGATTGCAAGGGTACGTCGCTCGCCAGTCGGAGAAGGGGGCGGGACGACGGCGGCGGCGGGCATAGGGAGCGGCGGTCTCGCTTCGGTCGCGGCGATGGGCGCCGGCACGGACCACGTAGGGAGCGGCCCTTGCTCGAACGCGACTGGTTCCACATGCCGGCCTGCCTCATCGAGCCACTCGAGGAGGCGCTTGCGGTGGGCGAGGAACTCGAGGTGCACCCGTTCTTGAGTTCGAAGGAACTCGGTGTGCGCCGCCGACACGCGCTCATGATGAGCGAAGACGGGGTGTCCCGCCGGGACCACGCCCGCGGTCGAAGGGGGCGTCGAGCGCCTCGGTGGGATCGCTTCGGGTCGCGCCGGCGCGCGAGGCATCCGTTCGATCTCGACCGTCGTGTCCGTTCTTGAGTCACCGAGTCGCTTCTGCATGGCGGGTCCTACGCGGCTCCATTCGATTTGATGCTGCCGTCGACGACGAGCGGCAAATGCATCTCGAGATCTCGAAGGTAAGCGATCAGGTGCCCACTCTCGGCAACGTAAGCGAGGTCGACCAGGACGCGGCGCTGCCCTGCGCGTCGTCCCTTCAAGACGCAGCGCACGGGCTCGTCGACGGGCCCCGTTCGATACAGCTCGAAGGCGCCGACGCTCGTCGGCAGGGGAACGCCGCCGAGCACGTGACGGCCCCAGACGCAGGCGAGCTGAAGCCCGCCGTCGATGATCGCAGGATCGAACGACCACTGCGCGTCGGGCCATGCCGCCGCGCGGAGGCCGGCGAGCTCGCCGCTCGCGCGCTCGTCGTAGACCGGATCGAGCGAGCGGAGGCCCGCGAACGGAGGTCGGTGAAAGAGGACCTCCGAGTACACCTGCTCGATCGACCAGGTCGCGCCCTCTCCGCTTCCCGGTGCGTCGTCGGACGCGACCGGCGGGGCAAGCTGCGCGTGAGACGCGCCCATCTCGACCGTCGCTATGTAGCGGGGCTTGTCGTGTTCGTCGAAGAGCTTCACCTCGAGCGTCGTCGCCGGCGCCGTAGTCTCGAGCACGCGAGCGTGCACGATGAGGCGCACGCCGCGCCCGTCGAAGTCTTCGACCGGCACGCCCCGGAGGACTTTCACGTCGCGGGCGCCGCGAGCGACGAGCGAGGGAAAGCACGACTGCGCCGCCCGGAAGAACCACTCGACCACGAAGGCCACGGGTACGACAGGGACGCCGCCTGGCGTGATGCGATGGCCCGTCAGCTGAGGGAACGTCGCGGCGTTGACGAGGACGTCGAAGCGCTCTTCCCCGTTGAACGTACGCCCCCCGTGAACGGGGCGTCCCGTGAGCGGCGGCTCGCCGTTCATCAACACGACCTGCGAAGCGCCATCGTCGCTCGCCACCTCGCGGGCCAGCGCCTCGGCCCCGACGTCGAGCGCGATGAGCTTCGCTCCGGCCTTCTCGAAGAGCTTCGCGAGCCCGGGGGTGACCATTCCTCCGTCCCACGGACCCCAGGCGAGCGAGCGGACGAGGCAGTCGACTCGGCGGGCGCGCTCGTTGGCCGCGACCACGCTGAGCACCTCGTTGGCCATCGCGTAGATGGACTGCGCGGCGTTGCCGAAGCGGCCCGCCACCGACGAGAAGACGAGCAGGAGCTCGAGAGGATCGGTTGCCGTAGCCGAGAGCAAGTGCCGCAGCCCGTCGACCTTGGTGCCGAAGACGTGGTCGAACTGCTCGTCGGTCTGGTTGGCGAGCAACGCATCGGCGAGGACCCCAGCTCCGTGGATGACGCCGTGGATTGGGCCCCAGGCGTGCCGGATCGCGTCGACGCACTCGCGCACGGCCCCCGCGCTGCGCACGTCGATCGGGTAGTAGCTCACCTCCGCACCCGCGCGTCCGAGCGCGGCGATGTTTCCGCGAATCTCGCGGCAATCGAGGATCAGCTTGGCGGCGCGCGCCAGCTCCTTCGGATTCGGTGGCAATCCCGCGGCGGTCGCGCGGGCCAGGAGCGCGCGTCGGAGCTCAGCGTCCGTACTCGCGTCGCGCGTCTCGGGCGCCTCGTCGACGAGGGCGGTGCGACCGAGGAGCGCGAGCTTCGGGCCGTACTTGCAAAGGGGTGCGAGCGACGAGGCCGTGACCCCGCGAGCGCCGCCCGACACGATGAGGACGGCGCCGCGTCGGATGCGCGCAGGGACCGGCCGATAGGCGACTGGGCGGTGCCGATACGTCGCGCGCCCACCGTCGGCGCCGAGGGCCACCTCGACGTCGCGGCCCCCAAGGAGAAGCTCGGCGACGACGCGCTCGGCGACTGCGTCGGGAGACGCGCCGGCTGTGGCGACGTCGATGGCCTTCACCGCGGCGTCGGGCCACTCGGCGGCGGCCGTCTTGACCAGGCCCGGTAGCCCTCCGCCCCAGGCGCGTTCGCCCGCGCGGCCCGACGCGGCGAAGTCGCCGCCCGTGTCCTGCAGGGTCACGAAGAAGCGGTGCTCGGAGTCTCGCCGTTCGCGTCGCGCGAAAGTCCTCGCGGCTGCGAGCGCGGCACGTTGAACCGCGATGCCGTCGTCTTGCGACGCATCACTGGCGAGAATGCCCTTCGCGAAGAGGATTCCCGAGGCCTCGCTGGTCGCGAGCGTGACCGCGTGAGCGTCGACTCCGAGCGCCTGCAGTCGCGCCGCGATCCGCGCGCCGACCCCGCTGGCGTCGCCCGCGTTGTCGACGACCTCAACACGCCCGCCGGCGAGCAACCCAGGGAGCGCGAAGCCCGGCGCCGGCGAGACTTCGAGGACAGGCGAGAACCGCGTGATGCCCGCAGGCGGCGACGTGTCTTCCGTGGCACTCGCAGTCGTCTCAGTCTGCGGCGCCGCTACTCTTTTTTTTTTGCGAGGCCGAGCTTGTCGGAGAACTTCTCCATGAAGCCGACGACGTCGCGCAGCGTGCTGAGGCTCGCGACCTCTTCGAGGTTCACGTCCTTGATATCCGGGATCTGACCCTCGAAGGCCGAGAGGATCTCGACGCGCTTGATCGAGTCGATCCCGAGATCGGCCTCCAGTTGCTGGTCGAGGTTCAAGATCTCGACGGGGTAGCCGGTCTTCTCGGCGATGACGTTGAAGAGGAACGTCTTCACGTCGCCATCGGCCGGCATGCCCATTGGCGCCGCGGTCCTCGGAGGAGTGGTCGGCACCGGCGCGACCGGCGCCGGGTGGGAAGCAGGGCCGGGTGCGCGGATCGCGGGCGCCGGCGGAGCGACGAGCCCCGCGTCCGATACGGGGACGGGGGTCGGGGCCGGTTTGGGCGCCGGCGCCTTCGCGAGAGCGGGGGCGTGCGTCTGGGCGGGCGCCGACCATTGAATGGCCTGCGTCGGCATCGCGAACGAATCGTGCGGGTCGTGCGCCGGCGGCAGGGCCATTCCACGCGAGGCCGACAGCGCCGGGATGGCTGCCGAGGGCGCGCCCATGGCCAGCGACGCGAGCGCCAGCGCCGATTGCTCGGCTGTACGGAGGAACGCGAGGTGGCATTGCGCCATGGTCTGCTGGTAGACCGCGTGCGCCTCGGCCGTCCGGCACTGGATCGCTTCGTAAGCGCTCAGCCAGTGACTGGCCTCGCCGCCGCGCCAGGCCCCTGCCTGGGTGCGCGAGACCACGGAGGTTCCGTTCGTGGGCGACTCCGCGAGCGCTTCGCGATGCGGCGCCCTCGCGCTGCCGTTGGTTGCGACGCCGTTGCCGTTCTCGTACGGCCAGGGGGCGGCGGCCTTCGCAGCCGGGGCTCGGGGCATCGCGGTCTCGGGGGCGGCAGACGACTTGTGTTCCATGACTTCTCCGTTGACTCCGTTGGCTCGCTTTGCGACCTGCGCTCGCGGCGGATTGGGGCGAGGCAACCCCGCCGCTCCCCCTTCGGGCGGGTACTTCTTGCCGTAGTTGGTGCCGCTGATGCGAACCGTCATCTTGGGTTTGGGTTCTGCCCTCGGATCCGGCCCGAGGTCGAACTCGCGCCAGAGCGCCGAGAAGTCAACGGCGTGACCCGCAACGGCGACTTGTGCCAGGCTTTGCCAGAGGCTCGTCACGCCGTGTCGACCCACACGATCGAGCGGCACGGCGCGGTGCGGTCGGTCTCCGCAGATGCGCCCGATCATCGAGGTGAGAACGGAGCCGGGCCCCACTTCGACGAAAGTCCGGACGCCGCGCGCATACATCGCTTCCACCACGTCGACGAAGCGCACGCGCATGGCGATCGAGGACGAGAGCAGATCGCGCGCGGCTTCGGGGGTCGACGGGTATGCCTCGGCCGTTGCATTGGCGAAGACCGGGAACGCCGGCGACTGGAACGCGATCCCGTCGAGCGCCTTGGCGAACGGTCCGACCGAACCGGCGACGATCGACGAGTGAAACGCCGCCGCAACCGGCAGTCGCTGAACCTTGATACCCGCCTCCGCGAAGCGCTTCTCGGCCTCTTCGATGGCCGTGATCGGTCCCGAGATCACGACCTGCTTCGGGTCGTTGTGGTTGGCGACGACCGCGCCTGACGCAGCCTCTTTCAGGATCGACTCGACCTTGTCGAGCGGCGCCGCGACAGCCGACATGCCGCCGCCATCGGCCCCCGTTCCACTGCCGGTGGCCGCGGCCATCAGCGCTCCGCGTAGCCGGGCCACGCGGAGGAAGCTCCGACGGTCGAGGACCCCGGCCGCATAGAGCGCGGACACTTCGCCGAAGCTGTGACCCGCAACACAGTCGGGCTTCACCCCGGCGGTCTCGAGAAGCGCGAGGAGCGAGGCGCTCACCGCGCCGATCGCAGGCTGCGCCCATTCGGTCGCGCGGAGGCGTTTCTCGGCGGCGTCGCGGTCCTCGTCGGTGAAGACCGGCTTCGGGAAGACGACGTGATGGAGCGGCACGTCGCCGACCTTGGCTGCGGCTTCTTCGTCCCACACCGCGCGGGAGTCGTCGAAGGTCAGCGCGACGTCTGAGCCCATCGAGACGTATTGGCTACCCTGGCCCGAGAACACGAAGGCGAGCCCGCCGTCAGCGACCTGCTCCGAGTAGACGATCGAACCGGGGACCGTGAACGTCGTGGCCTTCTTCGCATCGAGCTCGTCGAGCGCCTTGATCGCTTGCTCGAGACGCGTCTTCAGCTCGTCGGCATCAGCAGCAATGACCGCGAGTCGGGCCTTCGCCGACGCGCTGAAACGCTGCTGCGACTCTCGCGCGATGTGCGCGATGACTCCAGCGCGGGGAGGTACGGCGGCGAGCTCGCGCGCGGCCTTCGCAATCGCCGCTCGGTCGTCCCCCGAGAAGAGCACCAGCTCCGTCGGCAACGCACGGAGGCGAAGCGCCTTTTCGCGCTTGCCCGTGTACTCCTCGAGCGTGAGGTGGAAGTTCGTCCCCCCGAACCCGAACGAGCTCACCGCTGCGCGCCGGGGATGGTCCCCTTCGCGAATCCACGGCCGGGGCGTCGTGTTCAAGTAAAAGGGCGTCTTCTCGATCTCGAGCTTGGTGGCGGGCTTGTCGATGCCGAACGTGGGCGGCAGCACCTTGTCGTGCAGAGCGAGGACCGCCTTCATGAGCCCGGCGGCTCCGGCGGCGGCCTTCGTGTGGCCCATTTGCGACTTGATCGAGCCGAGCGCGCACCACTGCTTGTCTTCGCGCCCGGTGGCGGCGAACACCTCGGTCAGCGCCTTGAACTCGGCGAGGTCCCCCGCCTTGGTGCCGGTGCCATGCGCCTCGGTCAGATCGATCGTGTCCGGCCCGTAGCCGGCCTCCTCGTAGCAGCGGCGGAGCGCCTTCACCTGGCCCTCCCAGCGGGGCGCATAGATGCTCTTGGCGCGACCGTCGGAGGAGCTGCCGATGCCACGGATGACGGCGTAGATGCGATCGCCGTCGCGCTCCGCGTCGGAGAGGCGCTTCAGCATGAGCATCCCGATGCCCTCGCCGAGCATCGTGCCGTCCGAACTCTCTGAAAATGGACGGCAGGTGCTGCTCATCGAGAGCGCCGGCGTCTTCGAGAAGCACATGAACGTGAACGGGTCGTTCGTCGTGTCGGCGCCGCCGGCGATGACGAGATCGGCGTCGCCCTGACGAAGCATGTACGACGCCATCGCCACCGAGGCGAGCGAGCTCGCGCATGCCGCGTCGGTCGTGAAGTTCGGGCCGCCGAGATCGAAGTGGTTGGTGATGCGGCCGGTAACGACGTTGTTCAAGAGCCCGGGGAAGGTGCTCTCGTTCCACTCGGGCCCCAGGTCGACGATGGCTTCGGAGATTGCTTGCACCTCGTCTTCTGGCAGGCCGTGCTCGCGGAGCGTCTTCACGAAGGCAGGCCGCTGGAGCCGGCCCGCCATCTCGCCGACGAGCTCGAGCCCGGAGCAGACGCCGAGCACACAACCGACGCGTTCGCGGCTGACGTGATCGAAGCGGCCGCCGAAGCTGTCGCGCAGCACCTGGTCGGCGACCATGAGCGAGAGGAGCTGGCAGGTGTCGGTGCTCGTCAAGAGCTTCGGCGGGACGCCGTACTTCATCGGATCGAAGTCGACCGGATCGAGGAAGGCGCCGCGCTTCACGTAGACCTTGTCGGGTACGCGCGGATTCGGGTCGTAAAAGTCCTCGGCGAGCCAGTACCCTTCTGGCACGTCGCGAATCAGCTGACGTGCGCTCAAGAGGTTGCGCCAGAAGTCGGCCGGATTGAGCGCGCCGGGAAAGAGCGCGCCCATCCCGACGATCGCGATCCCATCTGCCTGACTTCGGACGCTCATGCGCTGCCTTTGCTTCGAGTTGCGGTCATATGAGTGGTGGGAGGAGCGAGGTCTTTTGAGGTCACCCGAAACGGTGACGCGTCCTTCGACGGCCCCCGGGCTAACACGCGAGTGGTTTCGGCGCGTAGGCGAAGGCGGCGTCGGGTACCGGGAGCCCGATGCTCCGAAACTGCTGAGCGCGTGTGATCACCGCCGCGCCCTCGAGCAGGTTCAGAGCGATCTGAACTACGGACCGGTTTGGCAGGTCTGCCAGGAACGAGCCCTTTGCCCACCGATTGAAGGCCCCCATCGCCGGGCCGCACCAGATTTGAAAATCCGTCTTGCGGCCCGGAACGCCCTGGATGGCCCAGTGGCTCGCGAGCCCGATGTACCAGCGGAAGACGAGCGCCATCTTGTGCTTCGGGTCGCGTTCCGCGCGCTCGACCTCGCGAGCGTCGCGCCCGGCGAAGAACCCGCGCGTCTCTGCCCAGACGTCGGCCAGCGGGCGCTGAAAGATCTCGCGCTCGATGCGGGCGACCGTCTCGGCCGGGATGTCTTCGAGGCTGGCGTGTGCGCGATACAGCTCCCGCAAGAGCGACGCGCGCCCCGCGAACATCGTCCCTCGCTTGAGGACCTGCACCTTTACGCCCATCTCGAACATGTCCGGCGACGGCGCCATGGCCACGTCGGTCAGCTCGGCGGCCGCAAGCATCTCCTTGGCGAGTTCAGACGTTCCCGCCTCGACGCTCGCCTGGTTGGTCGAGCCCGTCATCACGTAGGCGGCGCCAAGTCCGAACGCCGCGGCCACGCCGCCCGGCGTACCGATGCCCCCCGCGGCGCCGATTCGAATGGCGCGCGCGAAGCGATGGGTCGCCTGGAGCTCGGCCCGCAGCTCGAAGAGCGCGGGGAGCAACGCCGTGAGTGGCCGGTTGTCGGTGTGACCTCCGGAATCCGCTTCGACGGTAATGTCTCCCGCGAGGGGCACGTGGGCCGCGAGGGTCGCCTCGCGCTCGGAAAGGAGGCCTCGCTGCACGAGCGCGCTCACGATCTCCGCGGGTGCCGGCGCCATGAAGAGCCGAGCCGTCTCGGCTCGCGAGAGCTTGGCGAAGAGGTGGTTGGCTCGCCGGATGGTCCCGTCGGGCGCCAGCGACAACCCGGTGCATGCGTAACGGACGACCGCGGGCGTCAGTCGCATGAACGCCGACGCCGACACGCGACGGACCTGATGGCGGAGGTAGAGATCGACGAGGGTGTCCTCGATGGTCGGGTCGTGCGGCGTGTGAATCAGGTCGGAGCCCCAGCTCGCACCCGTATTCGCGAGCTCGCTCTGGATGGCGAGGATGTTCGCCTCGACGTCCGAGGGAGCGACGCCGGCCGAGCCGTAGAATGCCAGGAGCTCCGACCGCGCCATCGCGAGCACCAGGCGAGGGCTCGCGATACCGTGCGCCATCGCGCCACTCGTGTACGGAAACCGGACCCCGTGAGTCTCGAGGAACTCCGAGGAACCGAGCCACTCCGGATAGACACCGGGAAGCGACGCGACGTGGGAGTAGTCGTTGGCCAGTGCGTCGACGCGATCGCCAAAAGACACACCGATTCGACCGGTCGGCTCGCTCCGGAAGATGTGAACCGCCTCGCGGCACCGGGCGGCGGCGGCGACCAGCGCATTCGCGGAGAAGTCGGCGGCCACGTCGAGCTCGACGTTCCTTCCCACGTACCCATCGACCGCGCCGTTCTCGAGGGTATTTGCAGGCATCATGGATCGTTTTCGGCCCGAGTAGACGGACGCAGGATGGCGTCTTCAATCCTGGGGTCAGAGATCATCGTGGCGCGGGTTTTCATTCGGGAAGTTAGCCTGCAACCATACCTTGCAGCGCACGTGCCGCATAGGCGATTCACCGGAGGGAGCTCCAACCAAAACGCAGGAAAAGGCCGCGTTTTATGCATTTCTCACCGCAGTGGACGAACGACGCGAGGCGTCAGTGCCCGCAACGCCCTGGGCGGAATTAAACACGTCGTTTCCCACGCGTTCGCCCCCCCTTCACCCGCGTCGTTCGTGAGAGTTCGCGCGAGCTTTTCAAGCTCTCGCCCGTTCGATCGCGAGGGGTTTGGGGAGCTTGCGGGGAGGGGCCGCGTCTCACGCGGCGTCGTGGAAAGGCTCGATCGCCAGCGCGATCGACGCCGCCGATGCCGGTGCTGGCGAGTCGCCTTCTGGGAAAGGTCTCGAACCCGTCATCACTGCGCAGGCCGCGCAAAGGTGCGCACGCGCGTGCGCTCGTCCCGCGAGAAGGTGCGCAACTCGAAGGGGAAAGTCAGCCGGGCTTTTCCAGCACAAAAGCGAATGCGCGGGCGCTCGGCTCTCATTCAGCCGGGCGGCCGCGCATTCGTGCGTTGCTTTGCGCAGCGCCGTGACCGACTAGAAGCCGCCGATGGCGCTTCCAAGGACCGGGTTGTTCACGTCGGCAACCGGATAGAAAATATTCACGGAGATGCACATGACGTTCGTGTTGGCATACTCACCGAACGTTAGTGTCGTGCCGGTCGTATTCGTGTCGGTGCACGACCACGTGATGATCGTTCCGGACGGCAGATGAAGCGGCGTCGCGAAGGTCGTCGCCTTGGGTTCGTCCCACGCGGTCGTCGTGTAGAGGGGCATTGGCTGGCCACCTGGCGGCGTCGCGGTCGAGACGAACAGGCTGGCGTACTTGTGCATGTGGCTCGACGCCGTGAGGATGTTCACGTCCTGATTGATCGCGAGCGACTGTGTGCTCACGTACGGTTGACCCGTCGCCGGGACAGTCATCCTCGCGTTGTTGTCGAAGATGACGCCGACATGATTCGTGACGGCGCCGGCCTTGCCGACGTACATCGTCAACACGACGTGGGCCATGAGCGGCGTGCTGCTCGAGTTGACGTAGTGGGCCATCATATTGAAGCCCGTCGTCGCCGGGATCGTTGCTCCGACCGTGGTCGGGTACGTCTGCGTGACCTTCGGCGATTGCGACGTAAATGTGAATGCGCCGAACGTCAGACCGCCAGCCGCGCAAGGAGCAACGGCTCCGTCTGTAGCGTTCGGCGAATAGAACGCGAACATGTGGTGGGAGCCCGTGTCCATCGAGAGGTCATAGGTCTTGATGTCGACCTGCTTCGCCCAGGGGTTCTTGAAGGTCTGGCAGTAGAAGACCTCTTGGTTGGCCGGGACCGGGAAGGGATCCATCTGGATCGTCTTGGTCTGGGTGAGGTCGGTCTCGGGGTCGTTCAGGGCCGAGCCGCCATCGCCGCCGGTGGTGACGGAGATTCCACCGTCGCTGCCGCTCGTGACCGAGGAGCCGTTCGAGGACCCGCTGCTACTTACGCCCGACGACCCGCTGCTGGTGCCAGTCGAACCACTCGACGACGTTCCGGAGGACGAACCGGTAGCGCCGCTATCGTCGCCGGTCAGGTCTCCGAGAGAGGAGGCGCCGCTGCTTCCGCTGCAGCCGAGCGCCGTCGCGCCCGTTAGCGCACAAATTCCAATGATGGTAACTATTTTCATTGCTTCCTCATTCCGTCGACATTTGGCTCTCTCAGTGGGCGTATCTGGACTCGGGACAGTCCGATGCAGCCGACGCCGCTCGAGAGAGCAGGCACGTGAGGGCACCCAATGTGCCCGCAATGTCCCAAGTGGGTCGCGTTTCGCGGGATGGGTCAATTTCCCAATCAAAATTGATCGCCGGACCACTGGAGCCATAAAAAGCGTGTGCCTACGAAATGGGTGAGGACGCGACTTTTGCGTGGTGCGGGACGCAATTTTCGCTTGTTGTCGCGCTAATTGCGCAGCAAGCGGGCGCGCGTGTTGATGGGCCTCCCCTCGGCGGCGTTCTCAGCTTTGCAAGGTGGAAGGGAACCTGCATAGGTTCGCCCGGGATGTGCGTGCCCACGTGACCCAGCGACGCATACGCACTCAGGAGCTATGTCAATGCAGGTAGATATTGCTGCCGTGAACGATCGGGTCGGGTTGGCGGATGCAATCGCCGGTAAATCGGACGACGAGATCAGCGCCTCGCGAGTGGCAAGCTCGGGGGCTTGACGGCGATCGCGACGGGGCGCCTCGGCGTGTCGGGCGACGTGCTCCTAGCCCGCAAGGTCCAGAGCTGGTTTCAGAGTAGCTCCCGTCGACGCGACCGTGAAGAGCGCTCACTCCGAGCCCGACCGTCGATCCTTGAGCGGCCTCGCGAAGCCGTATTCTGTGAGCCGAGCGACGAGCGTTCGGCGGGAAATTTGGAGAAGCTGAGCAGCGCGGGTCTGGTTGCCACCGCAGCGGTCCATCGCTTCGGCGATGCGCCGGCGTTCGAGAGCTCGCGCGGCGCGCCTCGCGTCTTCCTGGAGACCCACGTCGGCGGGTGGCCCTCCGTCAGGGAGCGTAGGGAGCGACGGGGGTACGGAGAGTAATGGAGTGGTCGCGCGGTCGTCGACGAGCGCGAGTTGATGAGCGAACCCGCCGTCGATCGACGCCAGATGCCGGAGTTCGATGCTGTCGTCGGTGCAGAGCGTGACCGCTCGCTCGATCGCGTTCCGGAGCTCCCGAACGTTTCCTGGCCAACTCTGACTCTCGAGGAAAGCGAAGGCTTCGTCGCTGATGGGAAGCGTCGGCCTGCCGGCGTGGCGACAGATCTCGCGGACGAACTCCCGCGCTAGCGGGGCAATCTCGCTCCGCCGCGACCGGAGCGGAGGGATCGTGAGTGTGATGCCGTTGAGGCGGAAGAAGAGATCCTGCCGGAATACACCGGTGCGCACCGCGGCCGACAGATCGCGGTTGGTCGCGCAGATGATCCTCACGTCGACGCGCCGAGAACGGAGCCCACCGACTCGCGTGATCTCCCCGTTCTCGAGGACTCGCAACAGCTTGGCCTGAACGGTCAGCGGAAGCTCGGCGACCTCGTCGAGAAACATGCTGCCGCCGTCTGCGATTTCGAGCAGGCCCGGCTTGGCCTGGACTGCGCCTGTGAACGCCCCCCGCTCGTAGCCAAAGAGCTCGCTCTCGAGCAACGCATCGGGCAACGCGGCGCAGTTGAGGCGCACGTAGGCCGCTCCGATCCGGGCCGAGCGGCGATGGAGAGCGTCGGCCAGCACGTCTTTCCCGGTGCCTGTCTCGCCCAGGAGCACGACGGAGAGGTCGCCCTTCGCGACCAGATCGACGATGCGGTGAAGCTCGCGCATCGCGTCGTCGGCGATGATGATCGGCGGTTCGTCGGGTCGCGAAGCCGGTGACGCGCGGCGAGGCGTCGGCGGGCTCACTGCCGGTTCGAATGCACCGTGCACGACGAGGACCGCAGCTCCGACGATGACGACCTGCCCGCGCTCGACGGGGACCCGCGTGTCTTTCGGGATCCGCACGCCGCCGACGGTCGTGCCGTTGGTGCTCCCGAGATCCTCGACCTCGACCGGCCGCCCGTCGTGGAAGGCCACGTGTTCACGGGAGACGGATCCGTGATCGATCGTGAGATCGCACGTCCGAGACCGGCCGACCGTGAGTCGAGCGCCCTCCGGGAGCTCCTTCGCGATGGTGCCTCCTGGCCACATTGCAACGACATGTGGGCGTCCCGCGTTGAGGAACGCGTGCTTTTGCGTGCCCGTGAGCTCGTCTTCGCGCGGTCGCATTGCAGATCGAACCCGGCCGGTGGGACTCGTGTCTCCCTCCTAGCCGCCTACAGAGGATCGTTTCACGGCCAGCGTGCCTTCGCAAGCTGCACGTCCGGGCGCCTGGATGCCCGCGTGGCGCTGCCTTGGCGCATCCTGTGCGCGGCGGTTACGGGGTAAGACTACCTCCGCGACCGCGCGCGTGCCGGCTGAAACCTCGAGCCGCCCCCGCGCGGGCTCGGTCTTCGTAGATTCTCGTGCTCATTCCTCGGGGCGTCGCCCGCGTGGTCAGTTGATCGCTTCGAGGACCGCTGCGGCGCCGAGGCCGCCGGCCGCACAAAGTCCGAGGACCGCGCTCTGCTTGCCGGTTCGCGCAAGTTCGTTCGCCATCGTCGTGACCATCCGTGCGCCTGTCGCCCCGAAGGGGTGCCCGAGCGCGAGGGAACCGCCATGCACGTTGAGCTTCGCGGGATCGACTTCGCCCACGGCGGAGTCGCGACCGAGTCGCGCACGCGCGAACGGCGCACTGGCCATCATCTTGAGGACGCTGAGCACCTGCGCGGCGAAGGCCTCGTGCATGTCGACGAAATCGACGTCCGCCAGCTTGAGACCGGCCCGATCGAGCGCCTTGGGGATGGCGAGTGCGGGGCCCATGAGCAGCTGGTCAGCCGGATCGACTCCGACGTACGACCAAGCCGAGATCGTGGCGAGCGGTTTGAGGCCCATTGCCTTCGCCTTTTCTTCGCTCATGAGCAAGACCGCCGCCGCGCCGTCGGTGAGCGCGCTCGAGTTGCCCGCCGTCAACGTACCGTCCTTGGCGAAGACGGGTCGCAGCTTGGCCAGCCTCTCGACGCTCGTGTCGGCTCGAACGAGACCGTCTGCGTGAACCCATTTGCCCGAAGGCGTCTGAACGGGAACGATCTCGTCATCGAAGCGCCCCGCGGCGATCGCGGCTGCGGCCCGATGGTGAGAACGAACCGCGAACTCGTCTTGCGCCTGGCGCGAGATCTCGTTGCGCTTGGCCATACGCTCGGCCGACTCGCCCATCACTTCGCCGGTCGACCGCTCGGCGATCTTGGGCTGGCGGGGAAGGATTTCGCTGATCGGCATCAGCTGGCTGAGGACGCCGAGGTAGTCGGCAGCCGACGCCTTGCCGCCGAGCGCGAGCGGCGCGATCGCGTGCACGACCTTGGACGGCAAGGTGATCGACGCGTTGCTCGTCGAATCGCTCCCGCCGGCGATGATCACGTCGTTATCGCCTCGCTCGATGGCCGAGACCGCGTTCGTGATCGCCTGCAGCCCGGAGGCGCACGCCCGCGTCACCGTGTACCCCTCGCACGAAGGATCGAGGCGAACGTCGAGAGCGATCTCGCGGGCGAGGTTCGGAGACGTCGTCGGGAGGATGACGCCTCCCCAGATCATCGCTTCGATGTCGCTGTGTCGTAGACCGCTCTTCTTCAAGAGCCCCGTCACCGCGGCCACGCCGAGGGCAATCGTGTCGAGCTTGGTGAAGTCCGTGAACGATTTCACGAAGGGCGTGCGCACGCCCGACACCACGACCGCTCGCCGTCCGTTCTTCTTGTCCGTCGCCATGGTTTTGCTCTCCTAAAACGTTGCCGTCAGGCGCCGATGAACGCGCCGCCGCAAACACGTAGCGTGCGCCCGGTGATGCCCTGTGCGCCGGGGCTCGACAAGAACACGATGGCCTGCGCGACGTCTTCGGGCAGCCCTCCCTGGCCGAGGGCGCTCAAGCGGCGCCCGGCCTCGCGGATTGCGATGGGAATGGCGGCCGTCATGCGCGTCTCGATGAAGCCCGGCGCGATCGCGTTGGCGGTGATCCCGCGATCGGCGAGGCGTTCGGCCGTCGCGCGGACGAAGCCGACGATTCCAGCCTTCGACGCCGCGTAGGCCGCCTGGCCAATGTTCCCGGCCAGCCCCGCGATCGACGACAGGCACACGACGCGCCCGTTGTCGCGAAGGAGCGGCTCGAGCGCCGCCGTCGTGTGGATGACGGCGGCCAGGTTGATCCCGAGGACGCTGTCCCACTGCTCTGGCTTCATGCGGCCGAGCGTCTTGTCGCGGGTGATGCCGGCGTTGTTCACGATGATGTCGATCCCGCCTAGCGGGGCCAGGGCTGCCGAGATCTTCGCGGCGGCGTCGTCGTCGCCCATGTCGACCGAGAGGGCCGTGCCGCCGATGGCGCGCGCGAGCTGGCTGGTCGGCCCGTCGTCACCGGGTCGATCGAGGCACACGACGTGAGCGCCCTCGAGCGCGAGCGCGTGCGCCGTGGCCTCGCCGATGCCGCGCGCCGCGCCGGTGACCAGTGCGATCTTCTTCTCGAGCGGCCGCACGAACGCGGGCTCGTCGATGGCCTTGGCGCGAGCGGTCAGCACGACCGGCTGCGCCGACACGAACGCCGACCGCGCGGACAGGAAGAACCGGACCACGGGGCCCAGGCGTCGCTCGGCGCCACGCGTCACGATAATGAGGTTCGCGGTGGCTCCGAGGCGTCCGATCTCTTTCGCGACGCTCCGGACGAAGCCGTCGAGCGCGGCCTGAACGGCCGCGGCCTCGGCATCCGGACCCTCTGGCGCGCGCCCGAGGATGACGACCCGTGATGAGCGCGCCAGCTTCGACACCAGCGGCTGGAAGAACTCATAGACCGCGCGGAGTCCCTTGATGTCGCGCACTCCGCTCGCGTCGAACACCAGGGCGTCGAGCTTGGTGCCCTCGGCGAGCGAATCGAGCTTCTTCGCCGGCCGGCCGAAGGTCTCACCCGGCGCCCGGAAGGCGGCAGCGAGCGACTCGGGCAGCTGGATGAACGCGTCGGCGCCGGCGGCCGTCACGGCCTCGGCGAGAGCCGGCACGAGCTCGGCGCCCGACGCCGCGCCGATGCCGATGCGCGCGTCGGCCAGGGGCCGCGCGGCCCACGGCCCGCGCTCGCGCTTGAGCGGCTGGGGCAGGGGAATGGGCAAGCCGAGCGCGCCGATGAGGGAGCGCGCGCGGGGATTCTTGCTGAGTTCGAGGAGAAAGTCGCTCATGGTCGGGTCTCCGTCTCGAAGCGTCCTTCGAGGTAGGCGCCTCCGCCTGGCGCGTCACCTACCCAGAGGCCTCCGTCACTCGTTGTGTACACGCCGACCCGCGCGGGAAGCACGAGCGGTCTAGAGAAGCGCGCGTCGATTACCTTGAGCCGCATGGGATCGCCAGCGAAGCGTGCGCGGTTCAGCGCCTCGATGGCGCGGGCAAAGGTGGAGAAGCCGTGGAGGATGACCGAGCGGAACCCCGACGCGCGCGCGTAGGGCGCGAGCCAGTGGATGGGGTTGAAGTCGCCCGTAAGCTTGGCGAAGTCGAGCCCGGCCCTGTCGGAGATGCGGGCGAACCCGATCTCGTGCGCACTGCTCGGCACGGTAGGTCGCGCCGTCGGTCTCTTCGCGTCCCCCTTTCTGTCCTTGCTGCCCTTGCTGCCAAGCGGAATGAACACGCGCATTTCGGCCACGATGGCTTCGGGGACGCGCGACGTCCCGGTGATCACCTTCTGCACGATAATCGCTCGCTTGCCGTCGTCGTCGATGGACTCGATGCGAGCGCGCACATGAAGGGGCTCGCCCGCCGGCAAGGGTGCCCGGTTCTCCATGCGGCAGCCGGCGTTCATTCCGCGCGCGAGCGGATAGCCCAGACCCTCGAGCGCGCGCTCGCCCAGAGGGAAGCTCCACTCGGGGAAGAAGTGCGCCGGCACGCGGTTGCGGTACCAGCCCGGGTCGCCGCCCACGTGGCGGATGTAGTCACGGACGATCTCTGGCGGACGCGGCGATAGGCGCGCCTCGATCCACGGGCTCGGGATCGCGGGAGGGTGGGCGGGCTTGTCATTGCGAAGACCCGAGAGCGCCACACGACCGAGGGCCGCGATCACCGGACCGTGCGCGAGGGTGTATCGAAGGGGAACGGCCATTGGGTCACTCCGCGGCGACGCGCTCGCCGCCGGCGTTCTCGGGGGCCAGCGACGCGAGGATGCGTTCGCCGGTCGTGGTGATCTCTTCGTGGAGCGCCTTCGAGCGGAGCTCGGCACGGGCCAGCCAGCGCTCGAGCACTTCGCGGCGCTTCGGGTGGCGCTTGGCCTGCTCGAGGAGCAGCTCGGCAATCGCCTCGTCGGTGAGGATTCGCGTCAGCCGCTCGGCGTGCAGCATCGCGAGGGCGAAGTCACGCTTGGGATCCCAGTCCTTGAGCGCATCGGCCCACCGTCCGACGGGAATGTCCGTCAACGTCTTGAGCTTGCCCGCCGCGGTGCGCGTCAGGAGGTACTGCTGAGTGGACATCGACAGCACCTGCAGCTTGGCCACACGGCGCTCGAGCGAATCGCGCGACGAGAGGGAGCGCCACTGCGCTTGGGCCATGCGCTGGACGAACGCCTGCGGCCTCTTGACGATACCGAACAGCGAGTCCTTCATCGCCATGAGTGACTGGATCTGGCTCGTGCCCTCGTAGACCGGTAGAACGAGCGAGTCGCGGAGCAGGCGCTCGGCGCCGTACTCCTTCGTGTAGCCGACGCCACCGTGGATCTGCATGTTGCGCCGCGCGATCTCGACGCACTTCTCGGTGGAGAAGTACTTGAGCAGCGGCGTCAGTCGCCGGGAGAGGTGGCGGTGCTTCGGCAGCTCACGCTTGATCTTGTCGTCCTCTTCCGGGCCGGCGCTCTGAGCGAACTTGCTGATGAGCTCGAGTTTGCGCGACATCTCCTCGTGAAATGCGCCGGCGACCGCCAGCGCTCGCATGCCCTCGATATCGGTGCGCATCTCGTCGAGCATGTCGGCGATCATTTCGTGGCGGTCGATCGTCTTGCCCATCGACCGGCGCTCTGCTGCATAGGCCTTGGCCATGTTGTACGCCGCCTGCGCGAGGCCGATGGCGGCGAAGCCCGTCCCGACGCGGGCGTTGTTCATCAGCACGAGCATGTACTTGAAGCCCTCGCCCCGCTTTCCGATGAGTTCCGCGGGGGAGTTTTCGAACGCGAGGGCGGCGGTCACCGAGCCGTGCAGGCCGAGCTTCTCTTCGAGGCGCTCGATCGTGACGAAACGCTTGCGTGTCCCGTCGGGTAGGTCTTCGTACGTCTTGACCCAGAACATCGAGAGACCCGAGAGACCCGCGAAGGGATCGTTCGGGTCCTTCGCGTCTTCGGTCCTCGCGATGACGAAATGGTACTTGCCGTGGCCAGACGTGATGAAGATCTTCTGGCCCGTGATGGACCAGTTGCCGTTCTCGTCCTGCTTGGCGCGCGTGCCGAGGGCCGCCATGTCGCTGCCGGCGTTCGGCTCGGTGATGTCCATGCAGCCCCAGGCCTCGCCGCGGGCGATCTCGGCGATCGCGTCGGCGAAGCGCGTCTTCGAGATGAGGCCCGAGCCCACGTCGAACGTCGTCGTCCCCTCGGTGACCGAGTACGCTAGTGCCGCCATGGCCATGCCGGCGTGGAACGAGAAGTGATCCATCGACGCCACGTCGGCGCGGGCGATCATCTCGCCGCAGAGGAAGTAGAGTAGGAGCGGCGCGTTGATCCCGCCGAACTCGCGCGGGATGCAGATCTTGTGCATGTCCGCGGCGGCGAGCGCGTCGAACGCCGCCTTCATCGACGGGCTCTCGACCGCCTCGCCGTTCACGAGGCGCGTTCCTTCGCGGTCGATCTGCGCGCCGCGGGTACCGAACTCCTCGGCCGCAAGCTCGCCGAACGCCGTGGCGATCTCCGCATAGAACTGCTTGGCGTCGGTGCCGTTCTTGAATCCCTCCGGCGAGCGCCAGCCGAACTCGGTGACTTCGGCCAGAGTCGTCCAGTCGACGCCTTGGTTCAGATAGTAGAGAAGATCTTCGTTGTCGGTGAGGAAGCTGGCCATCGGATCTACCTCGGTGCCTTGCGCTTGCGGGAATCGCCCGCGGCTTTCTTCGGATTCAGTGCTGCGGGAACAGAGGGAAAAAGACTTGCGCGCGCGATGCGGGCAAGCTCGCGGTCGTATCGGTCGTGCCGGGAGCGCGGGTCGGTCTCCAGCGCGGACGACGTCACCGTGGCCGACGCGGTGGCCGTGATGACGAGGAGCAAGATGTGGATCAAGTATGCTTCTTCATCGACGTCGGCGTAATGGAGGCCGCGCTCCTTGCCGGCGCGAATGTAACCGGCCACGGCACCGAGCCAGGGCTTCACCGACCCGCGCAAGAGCTTGCGCAGCTCTCCCGGGCGATCGAGCATCTCACGCGCGACCACGCGGGCGCGATCCGGGTTGTTCGAAAAGAAACGATACAGCTCGCCGAAGACGGCGTCGAAGCGGTCTCCGCTGCCGGTCGCGGCGAGAAGAAGCCTGGGAAGCGCCTCGTTCCAGTGTGACAGGATCTCATCGAGCACGGCCTGGCGGACGTGTTCCTTCGACGGGAAATGGTGGAGGACCGCCGGTTTGCTGACCCCCACCGCGTCGGCGATGTCTTGAAGGGCCGTGCCTTCGAATCCGTGCGCCGCGAAGAGGCGCATCGCCTCGACCACCGTCGAAGCGCGGACGTCGTTTTCGTGAGCACGGGCCGCTACCATCTGGACAGACATGCCTTACCAGACGGTAAGGACTTGCGCAAGCAGGCTTTTCGGGCGACTCGTCCGGCGTCGATCGCCGGCGCTCCGCCCTATGGA
>CALFNG010000162.1 GCA_937902985.1 uncultured Myxococcales bacterium | reverse complement strand
GGGCCGCTTCGCTGGCCGACGCGTCTCTGAGGCGAGCCGATTGGGCCGCTTCGCTGGCCGACGCGTCTCTGAGGCGAGCCGATTGGGCCGCTTCGCTGGCCGACGCGTCTCTGAGGCGAGCCGATTGGGCCGCTTCGCTGGCCGACGCGTCTCTGAGGCGAGCCGATTGGGCCGCTTCGCTGGCCGACGCGTCTCTGAGGCGAGCCGATCGGGCCGCTTCGCTGGCCGACGCGTCTCTGAGGCGAGCCGATTGGGCCGCTTCGCTGGCCGACGCGTCTCTGAGGCGAGCCGATCGGGCCGCTTCGCTGGCCGACGCGTCTCTGAGGCGAGCCGATTGGGCTGCTTCGGTGAGCGATTGGTTCTTTGAGGGAGCCGATCGGGTTACCGCGTCGATGGTCGCTTCGTTCGGGGGAGCGGATCGGCCTTTCTCGGCAACTGACGGGCCTCTTGCGCGAGCTGACCGTTCGGCTTCGCCAGGAGTCGCGCCCTTCGGACGCGCCGACGACGGGACGTCGCGCGTCGACTCGTCTCTCGGAGGTGTCGATGAGTCGGCGTCGCGAGCGCGCATGTCCGCATCGCGGAGACGAGCCGCTCCAGCAGAAGCAACGGCCTCGAAGGCCTGTTCCCCGCCGGAGAGTTCACGCGGGGGAATTCCAGCTGAGAAGGCCCCCAGCCGTGGAATTTCGAGCTCGGAGGGCCCCAGCCGTGGAATTTCGAGCTCGGAGGCCCCCCGCTGAGATTCCCCGCTGGGGAGCTCGAGGGGAGCGTCCGCTCCCCTCGACCGGGACCGCCCCGGGACCGCGGCCGATTTCCGAGTCTAGAGCTTGATCGCGGGAAGACCTGGCGTTAGTTTGCCTGGCCCTGTTGGTGGGTTGGAGACACGCGGGACCCATCCGGGCCCGCGTTTTTTTTTGCCTTTCGCGGGCCCCAGCACCGTCGAAGCAGTTCGTCTCTCCGCCAAAGCACTCGAAAAACCGTCTGCACCACCGAGCCACCCCTGAACCCGATTCCTCCCAGCGCGCCGATGTCGAGCCACAGCCCTTCTCAACGCCCACCGCACCAGTCGCGTGACGCCATCGATCGAGCCGCGCTCGATCGCGTGCTCGAGCCTGTCGTGCATGCGCATGGGGCCGAGCTCGTCGATGTCGAGTTCCGTCCCGAGCGGGGCGGGTGGGTCTTGCGCGTCTTCGTCGAGAAAGCCGGCGCGGCGGAGCAGGGGCTGTCGACGCGCGAAGCCGCGGTCAACCTCGAGCTGTGCGCCAACGTATCGCGCGATCTGAGCCCCGCGCTCGACGTCGTCGATCTCATTCCGCACGCGTACCAGCTCGAAGTGAGCTCACCCGGGATCGAGCGGCCGCTCCGCACCGAGCGCGATTTCGCGCGATTCGCGGGTCACAAGGTTCGAATCAAGCGCCGTCCGGAGCAGCCGGCCCCGGCGGGCGCTCCGGGCGGAGAGCGCATCGTCGTCGGGCAACTGAGCGGGATCGACAGCGGTCGCGTGAGCGTCGTCGAAGGCAAGCGCACGCACGAGATTCCGTTTTCGAACATCGAGGCCGCGCGCCTCGTTTTCGAGTTCGGTTCCGGCGGCAGGGAACCCCAGCAGAGGAAGCACTGAGGGCATCATGGCAATCCAACAGCAGCAGACCGAACGCGAACTGACTCTCCTTCAAGCGATCGAGATGGTCGCGAAGGACAAGGGGATCGACAAAGGTCGCCTGGTCAAGACCGTCGAGGAGGCGATCCTCAAGGCGGCGCAGAGCGTCTTCGGTGCGAACCGAGAGCTCGAGGCGCGCTTCAACGAGGACAGCGGTCAGGTCGACCTCTTCCAGTACATGACGGTGGTCGACGACGTCTCCGACGACGACCGCGAGGTCTCGATGGAAGACGCCCAGAAGCTAGGGCTCGAGGCCGAGATGGGCGAAGAGCTCGGCTTCCAGATCTTCTGGCACCCCTCGGACGCGAAGAAGGCCGCCGACCAGGACAAGGACTACGGCGACATCTTGCGCGTGAAGCAGGCCCGCCAGGCGTTCGGTCGCATCGCGGCGCAGACGGCCAAGCAGGTGCTCATCCAGCGCGTTCGCGACGAAGAGCGCGACCTCATCTTCAACGAGTTCAAGGACCGCAAGGGTGAGCTCATCAAGGGCGTCGTCCGCCGGTTCGAGAAGGGCAACAACCTCATCGTCGACCTCGGACGAACCGAGGGCATCCTCCCGTTCCGCGAGCAGACGCCGCGCGAGACCTACCGTCCCGGCGACCGCATCGTCGCCTACGTCAAGGAGATCGACCGCGAGGCCCGCGGGCCGCAGGTCATCCTGTCGCGCAGCGATCCGCGGCTCGTCGAGAAGCTCTTCGAGGCCGAGGTCCCGGAGATCTACGAGGGCATCGTCAAGATCGTCGCCTGCGCCCGCGAGCCGGGCGCGCGGTCGAAGATAGCGGTGACCAGCCGCGACGCCGACGTCGATCCGGTCGGCGCGTGCGTCGGCATGAAGGGCGCACGGGTGCAGGCCGTCGTACAGGAGCTCCGTGGCGAGAAGATCGACATCGTTCCCTTCGATCGCGACCCGGCGCGCTTCGTCTGCGCGGCGATCCAGCCGGCCGAAGTCAGCAAGGTCATCGTCGACGAGGCCGACGGACGGATGGAGCTCGTCGTCCCCGACGAGAAGCTCTCGCTCGCCATCGGGCGCAAAGGGCAGAACGTACGCCTCGCGGCCCAGCTCTCGGGCTGGAAGCTCGACATCATCAGCGAGGCCAAGTTCAAGCAGATGGAGGAAGAGGCCGTCGGGCAACTCCAGCAGGTCGACGGGGTCACCGAGGCCATCGCGCGAGGCATGTATCGCCTCGGATTCCGCACGCTCGAAGAGCTGGCCGAGGCCAGCGAGCAGGAGCTGGCGACGATGCCCGGGCTCGGCGGCGCCGAGGCTGCAGCCCGCATTCACACGAGCGCCGAGACGACGATGGAGCGCCTCCGTCAGGAGCGAATCAGCGCTGCCTCGGCCCGGATCGAGCCGCTGACCGAGCGGGAGCGTCTGCTCTTCATCCGAGGGGTGGGCGAGCGCACGGTGCAGCTCCTCGAAGACGCGGCCTACAAGACGGTCGAAGACATCCTTCGCGAAGACGAAGAGAAACTCGCCATCAAGACGGGCCTCGGCATCAAGAAGGCGCGCGCGATCAAGCAGGGCGCCGAGCATTTTTTGTCGAGCGAGTCGAAGGTCATCGAGTCTGCCCGGCGCGAGACGGCAGCCAAGGCGCGCGAGGCGGCGCAGCCGTCGCAGTGACGGGCCGCAACGAAAGCTGAACGAGAGACGTAAGGAGAACGATCGAGCGTGGAGATTCCCCTGGCGAGCAACGAGCGAGACACCGAGCAACGGGTCGACGGCCCGCGCCCCGCGCAAGCGCCCACGCGCACGTGCGTGGGCTGTGGCTCTCGCGACGACGCGTCGGATCTCGTGCGCATGGTGGTCGCCGAAGACGAGGTCGCGTTCGACCTCGCCGGTGGCGCCTTCGGCCGCGGCGCTCATCTCCACGCTCGCCCCGCGTGCCTCGAGAGGGCGCCGCGGGGGCTCGCGCGGGCTTTCAAGCGTGCGATGAAGCAAGACTCGGCGACCCTCGGCCGGCTCCTCGTCGAGGCGTGCAACCGGCGGATCGCGGGGCTGCTCCTCGCAGCCTACCGGTCCCGCGCGCTGGCCGTGGGCACCGACGCGGCGCTCGAGGCGCTCGGGGCAGGCGGCCAGACAATGGCTCCGAGCGGGATTCTGGGAGTGGTGGCACTCGACGCAGGGTCTCTGGCAAGCCGAACGGAAGTACAGCGATGCGTTGCGGCCGGGCGAGCCGTCGCGTGGGGAACGAAGAGTGAGCTCGGGGCCTTGTTTGGCGCGGGATCCGTCGCAATTTGCGCGGTTCGTCACGCCGGCATCGCGGCCGAGCTAAAGAGGATGCGCGTAGCGGCCGACGCGGGCGCAGCAGCGACGAGAGAAGGTGCGGAATGCAGCAGATGTCCGGAGGCTCGATGAGCGGCAAAGTTCGCGTCTACGAGGTGGCCAAGCAGTTGAACCTCGATCCCAAGCAGGTGGTGGGCCTGTTTCAGGCGATCGGCGTGATCGACGTGCGCAACCACATGAGCTCGGTCGAGCCCGAGGCGGTCGAGCGCGTCAAGAGGCACCTCGAGAAGCAGCGGACGCACGACGTGGTCGAAGAGCGCGTCCGGCCTGACGGCCGCGTGATCAAGCGACGCGCGATCGCCAAGGCGTCGTCGGCGCGCACGTTGCCCGATGCGCCTTCGGGCGGTTCGCTTCCGGTGTCGTCGGCTGCGCCGTCCGCGTCGCCTGCTCCCGCGCACCACTTCGACGACGTGATGGTCGCGCCTGCGACCCAGCACGCTCCACCTCAACACGAGAACGGGCACGCCGTGGCCGAGGCCCGGGAGAGCGGCCGCCTCCCGGTCCCGGAAGAGCGCAAGAGCGTCCGAGCGCTCGAGCCGTCGCCCCCGCCGCAGGTCGAGACGGCGCCCGAGCCGATCGGGGTCGCGCCGGCTTCCGAGCGGGCCGAGCGCGTGACCGACGACAGGGTCGCAGTCGCAGCACCAGCAGCTGCGGTCGAGCTCGAGGCCCCCCCTCCGCCTCCCCCGGCTCCGGTGGCTGTCGCCGCGGCCCCGCCGCCTCCGCCGCCGGTCTTCGTGGCGCCTCCGTCGCCGCCTCCGCCCGCCCCGGAGCCCCGGTCGGGCCGGGCGCCAGTCGGTCCTCCCAAGACGGGCGTCGAGTACTGGACGGGTCGCCCGGGCGTGCCGATGCCGGCGCAAAGCGCGGCGCGGACGTCCGCGACGCAGCCGAACATGCCGCGCAGGGTGCAGTACGACCCGCGCGCCGGGACGATGGGCGGGCCGAGCGCCCGACGCGACGTGCGCGCACCGGGACAGCAGCCGGGTCGTCCGATGATGGGGCGCGGCACCGCTGGCGCCGGTCGACGTCCCATGGGTCCGATCGGACCGCGGAAGCCGTCGATGGTTTCCACCCAGGAGATGAGCGCTCACAAGAAGGTCATTCGTATCGAGAGCGACGTCACGCTCCAGACGATGGCGCAGAAGATGAGCCTAAAGGCCACCGAGCTCTTGATGAAGCTCCTGTCGATGGGGATGAGCAACATCCACATCAACACGACCCTCGACGCCGACACGGCCAAGATCCTCGCCGGCGAGTTCGGCTGGGAAGTCGAAGACGTCAGCAAGAGCGAAGAGCAGTCGATCGCAGAAGCCCGTGGCGAAGAGCAGGCGCCGGTCGACAACGACATCGCCAACCAGCGGTCCCCGGTCGTCACGATCATGGGTCACGTCGACCACGGCAAGACCAGCCTGCTCGACAAGATCCGCAAGGCCGACGTGGCCGGCGGCGAGGCGGGCGGGATCACGCAGCACATTGGCGCGTACCGAGCGCAGACGCCGTACGGCACAGTCGTCTTTCTCGACACGCCGGGCCACGAGGCGTTCACGCAGATGCGCGCGCGGGGCGCGAGCGTCACGGACATCATCGTCCTCGTCGTCGCAGCCGACGACGGCGTGATGCCGCAGACCAAAGAAGCGGTCGCCCACGCCAACGCGGCGAAGGTGCCGATGATCGTGGCGATCAACAAGATCGACAAGCCCGGGGCCGATCCCGAGCGCGTGAAGCGCGAGCTCGGCGAGCTCGGCCTCGTTCCCGAAGAGTGGGGCGGGCAGACGATCTTCGTGTCGGTGAGCGCGGCGACCGGTGAAGGGCTCGACAAGCTCATCGAGTCGATCTCCCTCCAGAGCGAGCTGCTCGAGCTCCGCGCCGACGCGAAGCGCTCGGCCAGCGGCACCGTCCTCGAAGCGCTGCTCGATCGAGGCCGCGGCCCGGTGGCGCGGGTCCTCGTTCAAGACGGCACGCTCCGGGTCGGCGACTTCGTTCTCGCGGGGGCCGGTTTCGGCAAGGTCCGTGCGATGACGAACGAGCACGGCAAGCAGCTCCAGGAGGCGGGGCCCGCGACGCCGGTCGAGATCCTCGGCCTCAATGAAGTGCCCAACGCCGGCGACCGCATGGACGCCGTCAAAGACCCGAAGAAGGCCCAGGAGATCGCCGAGAGCCGCAAGGGCAAGATGGCGAAGAGCCTCATCCCGGCCACCGCCAAGGTATCGCTCGAAGAGCTCTCCAAGCGGATTGCCGAGAGCGGCCAGCAAGAGCTGCGCGTCATCATCAAGGGCGACGTGCAGGGATCGATCGAGGCCCTGGCGGAGGCCATGGTCAAGCTCTCGACCGAGAAGGCGAGGCTCTCGGTCATCAACGCCGCGGTCGGCGCCATCACCGAGGGCGACGTGAACCTCGCCATCGCCTCGAGGGCGCTCATCGTCGGCTTCAACGTGCGCCCGGCCGGCAAGGCCAGCGCGCTCGCCGAAGAGAACAAGATCGAGATTCGCCTCTATTCGATCATCTACAACGCGCTCGAAGACGTGCGCGGCGCGATGGAAGGTCTCCTTCCGCCGACGCTCGTCGAGAAGCGCTTCGGCAAGGCCGAGGTCCGGCAGATCTTCAAGGTCAAGGGCGTCGCCGTCGCGGGCTGTTACGTCACCGAGGGCAAGATCGTCCGAGCCGGCAAGATGCGCCTGCTCCGCGACGGCGCGGTGGTGTGGGACGGCAAGATCGAGAGCCTCAAGCGGTTCAAGGACGACGCGCGCGAGGTGCCCGAAGGGTTCGAGTGCGGCATCAGCCTCGAGGGCTTCAACGACCTCAAGGACAAGGACATTCTCGAGTCGTACGACGTCGAGGAGATCAAGCAGAAGCTCTAAATCAGCCCTCACGAACGTGAGCGCTGATTTAGTCAAACCTGGACGAATAAATCGGGCGAGCGTGATCGAAGATCACGCTCGCCCGATTTGGGGAGCTCTCGGTAGCGGATGTTCGTCGGCGTCTTGCGTCTCACCTTTCACATTCCGCACGCGCGCTCGTTGAAAGACAAGCGGCGCGTCGTGCAGAAGTTCCGCGATCGAATCCAGGCGCGCTTCGACGTCTCGATCGCGGAGGTGGGCGGGCAAGATCTGCATCAGCGCGCGGTGTTCGGCGTCGCCGTGGTCTCCGGCGATGCGGCCGTGTGCGACTCCGTGCTCGGGCAGGTGGCGCGCGCGGCGGAGACGGCGGAAGACGCGGTCCTCACCGATCGCTCGACGGAGCTCGTGACCATCGGCCAGGATCTGTACGAGGAGCGCGACCGTGGCAACTGACAAGGTCGACAAGGGTATGCGCGTCCGGCGCGTCGAAGGCGGCGTGCGCGAAGAGATGGCATCGCTCCTCAACGGTGACCTCAAAGATCCCCGGGCCGCCGGGGCGATCGTGACGCGCGTCGAGATGACGCCAGACCTGCGCGGCGCGCGCGTGCATGTGCGCCTCCTGCAGGGCGGCGACGACCCGGCGCGCCGTCGAGAGGTCGTCGCGGCGCTCGGGCGCGCCTCGGGGATGCTTCGCCGCGAGCTCACGCAGCGCCTCGGCCTGCGGTACGCGCCGGACCTGAAGTTCCAGTACGACGACGGCATCGATCACATGACGAACGTCGAGCGCGTGCTAGCCGAGATCGCCGCCGAGCGTAAACCTCCCGAGCAGTAACCTCCCGAGCAGTAACCTCCCGAGCAGTAACCTCCCGAGCAGTAACCTCCCGA
>CALFNG010000161.1 GCA_937902985.1 uncultured Myxococcales bacterium | reverse complement strand
AGGAGGCCGCCCGCGCATAGCGCGACCGCCTCCGTCGTGACTTCCCAGGACGCGGACGGCTGCGCCGCCGCTAGACTCGCGGGCCATGCGCCGTCCTCTGCTCCTCGTGGCCGCCATCGCGTCCTGCGCCGCGAGGCCCGCGCCCGCTCCGCAATCGGCCGATTCGCCGGCGGTCAGGGCGTTCGTCGGGGCCATGCGCGCGTCGCTGAACGCCCTGGTCGCCGTCGATACGAGCCACGGCCACGAGACCGACGCGCTGAGGCCCATCGCCGAGCAGCTCCGCGCGTGGCTCCCGGTGGAGATCGTCGAGAGCGCGCCGGGCCGCGGCAACCTCGTCGCGCGCTACAAGGGAACGGGGGCGAGGCGACCGCTCCTGCTGCTCGCGCACGTCGACGTCGTACCCGTCGAGGGTCAACCGTGGACGGTACCGCCGTTTCAGGTCACCGAGAAAGACGGCTTTCTGTGGGGCCGCGGCGTCAACGACGACAAGGGAATGGCCGCCGCGATCGTCGCGCTGGCCATGGAGATCGGGCGCACCAGACCCGCGCTCTCGCGCGACGTCATCTTCGCCCTGACGGCCGGCGAAGAGACCGGAGGGAGCGCGGGCGCCCGCTGGCTGACGCAGAACCGCAGAGACCTCATCGACGCCGAGGTCGCCCTGAACGAGGGCGGCTCGGTGAGGCTCGACGACGAGGGCAAGCACGTCGTTCAAGTGGGCCTCGGCGCCGCGGAAAAGACGTTCCAGAGCTATCGACTCGTCGTTCGCGGCAAGGGCGGCCACTCGTCGGTGCCGCCTACCGACTCCGATCCCGTGCTGACCCTGTCGCGCGCGCTGGTGAAGGTCGGCGAGTTCCGGTTCCCTCCGCGCGTCATCGCCGCTGCAAAGGATCAGCTCGCCGCGGACGCAAAGCTCGAGCCGCGCGCGATCGCCGAGGTCGAAGCGCGGGTGGCCCGCGTGGGGCAGGTCAGCGACGAAGACGAGCGTATTCTCTCGAAGGAGCGCTTCGTGAACGCGCACCTGCGAACGACGTGCGTGACCACGCAGCTCCTCGGATCCCCGCAAGACAACGTGCTCCCGACGACGGCCGAGGCCACTGTGAACTGCCGCATCATGCCCGACGAGACCCGCGAACAGACGCTGGCGACGCTGCAGCGGATCATGGGCGATCCGTCGGTGGAGATCACGCCCACGGCCGACTTCGGCTTCGGGCCGTATTCGGCGGTCGACGGCGAGTTCGCGCAAGCCATGAAGAGAGCAGTCGACGCCGTGTGGCCCGGTGTCCCGATCGTCTCGACCCTGGGGACGGGCGCGACGGACTCGCGGCATCTGCGGGCCATCGGCATTCGCGCCTACGGCGTCGACGTGACGCCCATCAGCCAGGCCGAGGCGCTCGCCGGCCACGCGGCGCACGGCCCCGACGAGCGCAACCCATCGCAGTGGCTGCCCGACGGCGCGCGGTTCCTGCGCGAACTCGTGTACGGCCTCGCGCGGTAGGGCGGCGCCGCGCGGCCTCCGCTCCGCCGGGAGCAACCGCTTCCGCGTGCGCAATAGCCTGGTCTAGCGGCGGCGCAGCCGTCCGCGTCCTGGCCTAGCGGCGGCGCAGCCGTCCGCGTCCTGGGAACTCACGACGGAGGCGGTCGCGCTATGCGCGACCGCCTCCTAGCGTGAGCGGCGCGGGTTGACACCGTGAGGCCAGGCGTTACCGGTGTCGGTGCCCATGCCCGAAGAAACCGCCGCCGCCGCCCCCGCCACGCACGCGTTCCAGGCCGAGGTGAGCCAGGTCCTCCATCTGGTGATCCACTCGCTTTACAGCCACAAGGAGATCTTCCTCCGCGAGCTCGTCTCGAACGCCTCGGACGCGCTCGACAAGCTACGTTTCCGTGCGCTCACCGAGCCGGACCTGTTCGAGGGCGACACGACCCTCGCCATCCGGATCCGGGCCGACCGGGACCGCGGGACATTGACGATCGAGGACACCGGCGCGGGGATGACCGAAGAAGAGCTCGTTAGCGACCTGGGCACCGTCGCCCGATCGGGTTCGAAGGCCTTCCTCGAGCAGCTCGCGCAGCGCGGCCAGAAGGACGCTCGCCTCATCGGCCAGTTCGGCGTCGGTTTTTACAGCGCGTATCTCGTGGCCGACCGGGTCGAGGTCGTCTCCCGCGCCGCGGGCGCGGGCCAGGTCGCGCACGTGTGGGTGTCGGAGGCGAAAGACACGTTCACCGTCGCGCCCGCCGAGCGAACCGCCCGAGGCACCGAGATCACGCTGCACCTCCGCGAGGATCAGAAAGAGTTCCTCGACGAGTGGCGTCTCCGCGATCTCGTGAAGCGCTACTCGGACTACGTGAGCCATCCGATCCAGCTCCTGGTGCGCAAGGGGAGCAAGGGCAGCAAGGGCAGCAAGGGGAGCGACGGGACCGAGGCGAGCGGCGCCGAGGCCGTAGCCGAGTACGAGACGATCAACCGCGCGAGCGCGCTCTGGCAGCGGCCCAAGGGTGAGATTACCGAAGAACAATACAGCGAGTTCTATCGCCACCTGGCGCACGCCCCCGAGGGCGAAGCGCCGATCGCGCGCGCGCATTTCAAGGTCGAGGGAACGCAGGAGTTCGCCGGCCTGATCTACGTTCCGCGCGACAAGCCGTTCGAGCTGCGCATAGGGATGAAGCACCGCGGGGTGCGCCTCTACGTGAAGCGCGTCCTCGTGATGGAGGATTGCGAAGAGCTCGTTCCCGAGTGGCTGCGATTCATCGTCGGCGTCATCGATTCCGACGACCTGCCGCTCAACGTCTCGCGCGACGTGCTCCAGCAGTCGCCCGCCGTCCGGACGATCAAGAAGCAACTCGTGAAGCACGTGCTCGATGCGCTCGAAGCTCTGGCGAGTGAACGCCCCGACGACTACGCCGTCGCCTGGAAGGCGTTCGGGCCGCTCCTCAAGCAAGGTGTCGCGAGCGACTTCGAATACAAAGACCGGCTGGCGAAGCTGCTCCGCTACGAGACCACCGCCGGCGAAGGCAACGTCTCGCTCGCGGACTACGTGAAGCGCATGAAAGAAGGCCAGGACGCGATCTATTACGCCATCGGCGAGTCGCGCCGAGCGCTCGAAGGCGCGCCGCACCTCGAGGGCCTGCGGAAGCGCGGATACGAAGTGCTCCTCATGACGGATCCGATCGACGAGTGGGCGACCGAATCGCTCCGGACGTTCGAGGGGAAGAACCTGGTCTCGGCGATGCGCGCCGATCTGAAGATCGATGCGACCGACGAGGAGAAGACGGCCCGCATAGCCGACACCGAGGCGCTGGGGCCGCTCTTCGCGCGCATTCGCGCAGTGCTCGGCGACCGCATCACCGAGGTGCGGCCGAGCGACCGGCTGACCGATTCTCCTGCATGCCTCGTGCTCGCGAGCGGTGGCCCGCACGGGTACGTCGAGCGCCTCCTTCGCGAAGCCGGCCGCGACGTGCCGAAGTCGTCGCGCATCCTGGAGCTCAACCCCGAGCACCCGATCGTCCGCAGCCTGAAGACGCTCGCCGAGCGAGGCGAGCGGGACGCCGCGCACGTCGCCGACTGGATCGAAGTCCTCTACGACCAGGCCCTCGTCGCGGAGGGCGCCCCGATCGAAGACCCCAACGGCTTCGCGCGGCGTATCACCGCCCTCCTCGCCCAGGTGTCGCAAGCCAGCGCGGGCACCGCGTAGCTCGAGAGGAGACAGCCGGGGTAGGACTTGCTTCCGATGCCTGCTTGCTCACCTTCCGCTCACCTACTTCCTCCTGCCGGTCTCCCGGCGCTTTCCCTCTGCGGCCCATCTCCCTCTTCAAGGGAGCGTGAACCGAGGCGGGTGCGCGAATCACGGGACGATCTGGTAGTCGGACAGCGTCGCCGTGCCGTGAAAGCGCTTGCGGAAGAAGAGGACCCCGCCATCGCCGTCGACGACCACCTTCGAGACCGCCGCGCCGTAGCCCGCCTGCGCGCCGAACTCGACGGTGAAGTGAACGTAGTCGACGAAGATCGGTGTCTTGCTGATCTTGAATCCGGCGGCGATCGGCGCGCCCGTTCGGCTGTCGATCCACGCGGATCCTTCGATGGCGTCGTCGGCCGGCGTCTTCGGCACGAAGGCAATGCGCACGCGCGACGGATCGGCGCGATCGATCTCGACGAGATCGAAGACGTAGCGCGGTTGCTCCGCGGCGAGCATCGGAATACGAATTCGCTTCTTGTCGGGGTGGGCCTTGCGCTCCGCGGCGCTCGCTCGCGCCTTCTTCTCTGCCTCGGCCGTCTTGTCTTCGCCGTCTTCGGTGTACTTCAAGACGACGAACTTCGCGTCGTGCCCGTCTCCCTCGATGCGTGCCTTCATCTCTTTGACGGCATCGGTCCGCCCGGCGCGATCGAGCGTTTCCATGCGGCCGTCGACCGCGAAGCTCACGCGCGTGCGCATGGCTTCGAATCCCGCGGCATACGCCGCGATGCGGTCCATCAATTCGGGCGACGGGGGAGCCGCGAGGGCTGGTGCCGAAGCCGTGGCGGCAGCGAGGCCCGTCAGCGTCGCCAGGAGCGCGACCGTGCTCTTCATGGCTTGACTCCTTCGCTCTCTTCCTTCGCGTCTCGGCGGAATGCTGCCACGGATTCCACGGTTACGCACGAGAGCGCCGTCTCTGCGCATGTCATCAAGAGTATTTCGACCATTTTTTTTCCTGTATGCTGGCCGCGATCATGGCCAACCAACTTCAATCCCGAATTTCCGCGCTCGCGGCGTCGTTCGTTGACTCCGTTCTCACGGCCGTCAAGAGCTCGTCCTTGCAGGAGCTCGTCAGCAGCAGCGCGTCGAGCGCCACGTCGGCCCCATCCAGGCCCGCGCGAGGCGCGGCGGCACGTCCCACGCCCGCGCCCATCCACGCGAGTCCGTCGGCCGCCGGGGGCCGATTGCCCCGTCGCTCCGCCGAAGACATCGCGAAGGTGCTCGAGATCGTGGTGTCTTTGCTCGGCAGTCGCAAGAACGGTTTGCGCGCCGAGCAAATCCGCGCCGAGCTCAGCCTACAAGCGAAGGAGCTGCCGCGCATCTTGAAGGAGGGGCTCTCGCGAAAGAAGATTCGCGCCGTAGGCCACAAGCGCGCGACGACGTATTTTGCCAAGTGATTGCCCAGGTGGAAGGCCAGGTGAACGCGCAGGTGAACGAGTCAGGTGACTGCCCAGGTGGCCGAGTCAGGTGACGAGCGCGAGCCCGAGAGGCCGCGCGCTCTCCAGCGTGCCGGCAGCGGGAAAACCCGCGGCCGACCGGCAATCTTCCGGTTACGCGGCCGAAACGACCGAAGGATAAGGGTTCGCGCAGTGACCCAGAACGACGCTCCGCAAAGTCGCTTCCTCGCCGTGCGCAGTCTGCTCACGCCCGCTCGACGGGCGATCCGCCTGCTCTTCGCGCGGATCCCGCCGGCGCAGCAGCAGCTCGCGACCACGGCCCTCCATGCCGCCGCGGCCCGCTGGCCGCAGCTCTCGCGACTGCTGAACCTCTTGCCCGTCGCGGCGCCGGGGCCCATCGTCGCTCCAGCCAGTGTCAGCGCCCCTCGAGACGCGTCGCGGGACAGCGAAGCCCACGCAGCGCTCGACCCCCCTCCGCAGGCTCCGCTCGCTCCGCCGCCCCCCTCGCAAGCGTCGCATCGTCCGCACCTCGCGCAGCTGCGAGACGCCAGCGACTACGCGGACCGGGCGCGCGCGGCGCTCGCCCTGTCGAAAACGGTCGACGCCGAGACCACCTCGGCCCTCGTGGCCGCGCTGCGCGATCCCAGCTCGGAGGTCGCGGCGCAGGCCGCCGAGGCGCTGGGCAATCACCGGGGCGACGTGGCCAGGTCGGCGCTGGAGGGCGTGCTCGAGAACCGCGACGGCTTTTTCAATCCGATGACCCGAGCGTCGGCGGTGCGTGCGCTCGGCGTTCTCTTGCCCCCGAACCAGGCCACGCCGGTCGTCTCGGCGGTGGCCGACGTCGACGCGCTCGTCAGCCTGGCCGCCATTGCTGCGCTCGCGGAGCGCGACGAGACCACGAGCGCGGGCGCGCTGATGGGCGTCCTCGAGAACCGCGCGGGCTTTTACTTGCCCCTCACGCGGCAGGCCGCGGCGCGCGCCTTGATGCGCCTCCAGAACTACGAGCCCGACCGCCTCCGAAGGCTGCTGGAGACGGAATACGACGCCACCGTGCGCGAAACGCTCGCCTCGCTTGCGAATTGACGTTCGACCCGGCGCCGGCCGAGGCTTTCGCCTCGCGGTCGCCGAGCCGCTCGCCGGCCGTCCACGCGAATGTAGAGGACACGATGCGGATCTTCCGATACCAACGTTGGACCTGACTACGTTGCAGGTCCGCGTAAGCGAGAGCGCTTACGCTTCCGAAGGAAGAGCAGAACATGGCAACAGGCATTGTGAAGTGGTTCAACGATTCCAAGGGCTTCGGCTTCATCACGCCGGACGGTGGAGGCAAAGACGTCTTTTGCCACCAGTCCGCGATCCAGGGCACGGGCTTCCGCTCGCTCGCAGAGGGTCAGAAGGTGGAGTTCGACGTGAAGCAGGGTCCGAAAGGCCTGCAGGCCGAGAACGTCCGCGGCTTGCCCTGAAGCTCGCCCTCTCGTTCGCTCGGTGCGCGCGCGGGGCCGTTCGAGCCGCGCCCGCGAGCTGAGGCCGCATTCGCGGAAGCGGACGAAGACGTCCGCCCATTCGTCCCACAATTCACGAGCCCTCTGCGGGCCCCATGTCAGCGCCGTGTCACGGTCACCGGCGGAGCGTGCGGTTTACTTGACGCGCGGCGCCATCGACGTCATGTGACCGGGTCCGTCACGTTCAGACCCTCGACACTCGCGCTGGGATGTCTCCAGCGCGACGGGCGAGCGGCAGCGACGCGGCCGGACCGCGGAGTGATCATGAAGCTTCCGCCCGCGGCAATGCCCGTTGTCGCGCTCGCGCTCCTGCCTGCTTGCGGGCAGCAGCTCAGGCGGTGCCGGGGCGATGCCGCAGGGTCGGGCGACAGCGGATCGCATCCGGATGAGGGCGCTCCGCCAGGCGACGACGGCGGCGAGATGCGGCATCCACGGGCCGGAGCCCCAGGACCGTGAAGGTCGACTCGCTCGGGCTGACCATCGGTCAGGCGTACCCGCTCGACTTCTTCTCGGCCGGGCGACACGTCACCGGTTCGAACATCGAGTTCGAGACGACGCTCTGAATCTCCAACCACCGCCGAAGTAGGGCGCCGAGGTAGGGGCGCGGAGGTAGGGGCCGCCCGCGTCTCAGGGAACGAGGGACGTGCGCAGCGCCGCGAACGCGATGATCGCGCCGAAGGACACGAGCAGAGCGGCCCGGCGGAAGCCCTCGCCCTGGGTGGCTCGCATGCTGCCGCGGACGACGCGCCTCGCGCGCGAGCCGACGGTCGCGTGCAGGGCGATCATCGCCACGAGCGCCGCCATGATGCCGTAGACCCAGTGGGCGCGGAGGCGGTCGCTCGGGCCGCCCGCCAGTGAGACGAACCCGGTGACGAGGCTCGCCACGAGGAGCGGCGTCGCCCACCGGCGATAGAGCGTGAGCGCCAAGGCGGCGAGCTCGGGGCCGTCGGCCATCATGCGCGCGCGGCCGGTCAGCCAGCTGACGGAGAAGAGCAACCCGGTCCACAGGGCGCACGCCGCCACGAAGGACGTGGCGACGAGGAAGAGCCACCCCGGGGTCAAGTTCATCCAATCCATGTGTGGGCGCGGGTGCATGGTCGGGACCAGCGGCGAGCGCTGATATTTCGCATAGTTGCGGCCGCCAGCTGGGGCAACGCGCCACAGCCCCTCGCCCGGGCGTGTCGTCAGTGCCGCAGTGCGAGCAGGACCTCGACGACGATCAAGACGATGACGACGAGCTCGAGGAGCGTCGTCCGGCGAGCGTCGATCTGCCCTCGAATCAAGCTGTAGGCCTGGGCGAGGAGCGCCTGCTTGGCGTCGATGCTGGCCTGCCACGCGCGGATTCGAAACCGGCGCACGGCGCTCTCGTAGACGCGCGCGAGGTAGAAGTCGCCGATGACCTTGAGCGTGTTGTCGACGCGCTCGGCGAACTCGCTGAGCTCGACGAGGCGGCGCACGACGCGGCGCCCGAGGTCGACCCAGGGATTGCGCACGACCTCCCCGAAGTGACCGCCGTGCGCGCGATCGAGCTCGCGGTAAACGCGCGCGAGCTCGGTGTCGAAGAGCTCGTCGTAGTAGCGAAGCTCGAGGAGCTGCGACGACGCGAGCTCGAGGATGTCGGGAATGTCGCGGCTACCGGAGGGCTCGAGGACGAACGCGCAGTTCCAGTCGACCACGACGAGGTCGTCGTCGAAGTAGCTGTACGCGTGCTTGAGGACGTCTTCGCGCTGCTCCTGGGAGAGCCGGCGGCTCGCGGGTTCTCCGAGCACCAGGCTCGCGAGCGAGGGGGCCGCGAGAACTTCGCTCGCCGGAGGGTCGCCGTCGAAGCGGCGCACGAAGACGACGGTGTACGTCTCGACGGCGTTCCAGTCGTGGGGGCCGCGAACGGCGCTCGCGAGCCGCGCGAGCAGCGGCCTCACGATCTCGCGCGCGGCCAGATCGAGCTCGGACGAGTCGTACAGCTCGTCGCACCAGGGGATGATCGCGGCGAGCTCGATGCCCTGCGCGATCGGCACCTCGAACGAGATCGACACCGCGCCATAGTCGAAGACTCGGGCGGAGACCTCGGCCTCGAGCACCTTGCCGGTGCGCGCGAGCGTGACCACCCGCGAGCCGAGCCCGATCTCGAGCGGCGGCGACGAAATGACCAGTGACTGGGCCCCTTCCCGCTTCAAGACCCCTCGCTTCGGGGCGCTGTCGCGGAGCAGGGCCTGGCACGCTGCGAGATCGATCTCGTCGGCCACGTCGAGCTGCCGATAGGCGAGTACGCGGCCTTCGCGAACGATCAGCGGCCGGGCAACGGCCGGCAGGACTTCGCCCTCGACCAGACCTTCGGCGGCGACGCGAGGCGAAGCCGCGTGCTGTTCTTCGCGCTGCGTCATCGAAAAAGCGCTCGCGAAGGCAGCGTACCGATTTGTCCTGGACGTCGCTATGCTGGGCCGCCCGGAAATGGATGATCGCCTCTCGTCGGACCTGGCATCGCTGCGGATCGACCGCAACGGACCGCCCCCTTCGTCTTCGTTCGGGCGCGCCGTACGCTGGATCGTGGGTGTCGCCGTCCTGGGCGTGATCGTGGCAGTTGCGTGGCACGTCGCGTCGCCGATGCTCGAGGCTCAGCTCTTCAAGACCGAAGTGGCGCTCACCGAGGTCGCGCTCGTCTCGCCGGCGCAGGCGCAGATCGAGCTCACGTCGACCGGATACGTCGTGCCGCAAGTCGAGGTCGACGTCTCGTCGAAGCTCGTGGGACGCGTCGAAAAATCCACCGTGCGCGAGGGCAGCAAGGTGAAGCGAGGCGACGTGATCTTCGAGCTCGATCCCAGCGACCAGCGCACGCAGGTCGCGAGCTCGCAGGCGCGCGTGGCGGCGGCACGGGCCCGCGCGGCCACGTCGCGCGCGCAGCTCGCCGAGACGCAGCTCCAGCTCCAGCGAGAGCAGAAGCTGGCGGCGACGGGCGCGGTCGGCGCGGCCACGGCCGACGATCTCGCGCTCCGCGCCAAGTCGCTCGAGGAGCAGGTGCACGCAACCGACGCCGACGTGGCCGCATCGCAGACCGAGGTCACGGCGCTGGCAGTGAACCTCGCGAACACCACGATCCACGCCCCCATCGACGGCACCGTGATGACGAAGCCGCTGCAGCCGGGCGATGTGGTCACCCCTGGAACATCCATGGCCAAAATCGCCGACTTCGACTCGATCGTCGTCGAGACCGACGTGCCCGAGGGGCGGCTTCACCTCGTGAAGACCGGCGGCCCTTGCGAGATCGTCCTCGACGCGTACCCCGACAAGCGCTGGCGCGGCGAAGTGGCCGACACGAGCCCGCAGCTCAATCGCGCCAAGGCCACCGCCACGGTCAAAGTGCGCTTCGTCGATCGCGACGCGACGGTCCTTCCGGAGATGGCGGCGCGCGTGTCGTTCCTCGACGCGCCTCTCGACGCGGCCAAGCTTAGCGAGAAGCCGAAACGCATCGTGCCCGGCCGCGCGGTGGTCGATCGTGACGGCGCGAAGGTCGTGTTCACGCTCGACTCGGGGCACGTACGAATGACGCCCGTGACGCTCGGTCCGCCGTTCGGCGACGGGTTCGAGCTCGCCGAGGGCCCCGCGCCCGGCACCAAGATCGTGCGTGACCCGGGCCCGACGCTCGGCGATGGACAGGCGATCAAAGAAAGGAGTCCGTGATGGCCGAGGCGCCGGGCGACGGCAAGTCAATCGTGAGGCTCCAGGGGGTATCGAAGATCTACGAGCGCGGGGGCGAGGCCGTTCACGTGCTCGAAGGGCTCGATCTCGATGTCGCCGCGGGCTCGTACGAGGCCCTGATGGGCCCGTCGGGCTCGGGAAAGACCACGCTGCTCAACCTGATCGCCGGCCTCGATCGGCCCAGCCAGGGGAGCGTCGAGGTCGCGGGCAAGCGACTCGACGGCATGAGCGAGGGCGCGCTCGCGAAGTGGCGCTCGAGCACCATCGGCTTCGTCTTCCAGTCGTACAACCTCTTGCCGGTGCTCACGGCGCTCGAGAACGTCGAGCTTCCGCTCTTGCTCACGAGCCTCGGCTCGACCGAGCGAAAGAAGCGCGCGCAGACTGCGCTCCGCGTCGTCGGGCTCGAAGACCGGACGCAGCACTTTCCGCGTCAGCTCTCCGGCGGGCAGGAGCAGCGCGTGGCCATCGCACGCGCCATCGTCAACGATCCGACCATCATCGTGGCCGACGAGCCCACGGGCGATCTCGATCGCGCCGCGGCCGACGAGATCCTCTCGCTCCTCGAGAAGCTGAACTCGCAACTCGGGAAGACCATCTTGATGGTCACGCACGACCCCGCCGCCGCCGAGCGCGCGAAGATCATCCGCCGCGTCGACAAGGGAAAGCTCGTCTCGTGACGCTCACCGGCCTGGCCGTTCGCAATCTGTCGCGAAACCGCTTTCGCGCCATCCTGACCGCGGTCGCGGTGGCGATCGCGATCGTGGCGTTCCTCCTCCTGCGAACCGTCACCTGGGCCTGGGCCTCGGGCGCCGCGTTCGCGGCGCGCGACCGCGTCGTGACGCGCCACAAGGTGACGTTCGTGATGACGCTCCCGAGGAAGTACGTCGAAGACGTGCGCAACGCGCCGCACGTTCAAGTGGCCACCTGGGCGAACTGGTTCGGCGGGAAAGACCCCAAGCACGACAGCGAGTTCTTCGGGGCGCTCGCCGTCGACTCCACGACCTACTTCGACGTGTACCCGGAGATGAGCGTCCCGTCCGACCAGCTCGACACCTGGAAGCACGACAAGCAAGGCGCCATCGTGGGCGACGTGCTCGCCAAGAAGCTCGGGTGGAAGGTGGGCGACAAGGTCCACCTCGACAGCGGGATCTATCCCGGCGACTGGTCCTTCACGGTCGACTCGATCTACACGGCCACGGCGCGCTCGATCGATCGGTCGACCTTCGTCTTCCACTGGGACTACCTGAACGACTCGATGCCCGCGGCTCGCCGGGACATGGTCGGCTGGATCGTGAGCCGGGTCGACGAGCCGGGCCACTCGGCCGACGTGGGCGTTGCGCTCGACAAGATCTTCGACGATCGCGACACGCAGACGCGCTCGCAAGACGAGCGCAGCTTCAACGCGTCGTTCCTGGCGATGTTCTCGGCCATCTTGAAGGCGATGGACATCGTGTCGGCGGTCATCCTCGTCATCATGACGCTCATCCTCGGCAACACGATCGCCATGGGCGTCCGCGAGCGAACGAGCGAGTACGGCGTGCTCCGCGCGATCGGCTTCTTGCCCCAGCACGTGGCCATCTGGGTCGTCGCGGAGTCGATCGTCCTCGGCGCCGCCGGCGGGGCCCTCGGCGTCGGCCTCGCGTGGCCGTTCATCAACCTGGCGGTGGGCCGCTACATCGAAGAGAACATGGGGTCGTTCTTCCCCTACTTTCGCCTCGTGCCCGAGAACATGATCCTCGCCCTGGCGCTCGCGGCCTTCCTCGGCGGGGCCGCCGCGGTGATCCCCGCGTGGCGGGCCTCGCAGCTCCGGGTGATCGACGCCGTGCGGCGCGTCGCGTGACGCGCAGCGGGAAGGAAGACCCATGATCCCCATTCGCTACAACGTGCGCAGCCTCATCGTCCGCAAGGCTACCACCCTCGCGACCGCGTTCGGTATCGCGCTCGTCGTCTTCGTGCTCGCGGCGTCGCTGATGCTCTCGGCCGGGATCCGCAAGACGCTCGGAGCCACGGGCAAACCAGACAACGCCATCGTGCTCCGTATGGGCAGCGACGCGGAGCTCGGCAGCGTGATCGAAGAGTCGAGCGTGCCGCTCATCCTCGCCGCGCCCGGCGTCAAGGTCGACGGTCAGGGCAAGCCGCTCGGCAGCTCCGAGGTCGTCGTGGTCGCGGCGATGCCCAAGCTCGGCGCCGACGGGGTCACCAACGTCTCGATCCGTGGCCTGTCCGACGGCGGAATGGCGTTCCGGCCCGAGGTCCACGTCGTCGCGGGCCGGCCGCCCAGGCCCGGCGCCGACGAGGTCATGATCGGGAGCCGCATCCGCGGGCGCATCGAGGGGCTCGAGCTCGATCAGACCTTCGACCTCAAGAAGAACCGGCCGGTGCGCGTGGTGGGCGTGTTCGACGCCGGCGGGTCGTCGTACGAGTCCGAGGTGTGGGGCGACGGAGACCTCGTTCGCCAGGCCTACCACCGCGAGGGCATCTACTCGAGCGTGCGGGTCGAGCTGGAATCGCCGACCAAGTTCGACGCGTTCCGCGCGGGCGTCGAGAACGACAAGCGCCTCGGCCTCCAGGCGCTCCGCGAGACCGCGTTCTACGAGAAGCAGTCGGAAGGGGTGGCCACGTTCGTCGGCGTCCTCGGGACCGTCGTGTCGATCTTCTTCGCGGCAGGCGCGATGATCGGCGGAATGATCACGATGTACGGCGCGGTCGCGAGTCGCCAGCGCGAGATCGGCACCTTGCGCGCGCTCGGGTTCTCGCGGCGCAGCGTGCTCTCGTCGTTCTTGCTCGAGGCGGTGATGCTCTCGATCGTCGGCGGCGCCGTGGGCGCGGCCGCCTCGATGCTCATGGGCTTCGTGCAGTTCTCGATGATCAACATGGCCAGCTGGTCGGAGATGGTCTTCTCCTTCGACCCGACGCTCCGGGTCATCACGATCTCGCTCGTCTTCGCGTGCGGCATGGGGCTCGTCGGCGGACTCTTGCCTGCCATCCGGGCGGCGCGCACATCGCCTTTGCAGGCCATTCGCGGGTGATTCTGCGAGAGGGTTGAACAGGAAGGCGGGAAGGGGCGCGCCCGGTCGTCAGCTTCGCTGTGGGGAGGAGTGTTCGCGTTCGCCGACGTGTCCCTTTGCCCCATGATCTCTCCCTACCCAGTGATGGCGCGAAGCGCAGCGTCCATGGCCTCGAGAGGCGCGGGCGCCCCGGTGTAGAGCTCGAATTGCGACGCGGCCTGGTGAAGGAGCATCCGCCCGCCGTGAACCAGCATCGCGCCGCGCTTCTCCGCGCCGTCGAGGAGCGGCGTGCGAAGCGGCTTGTAGACCACGTCCATGACCACTTGCCCTTCGTGGAGGGTCGCGGGGGAAACGGGGTTCTCGGCCTGGGTGTCGACCTGGCCGATGCTGGTCGCGTTGACCACGACGTCGTAGTCGCCAGCGCGCGCGGCTTCGTCGAGGCCGGCGCCGCGCGCTCCGGTGGCGGCCGCGAGAGACTCGGCCTTCGCGCGATCGCGGTTCGCGATCGTCACGACGGCGCCGCGGTCGCGAAGGCCGAACGCGATCGCGCGCGCCACTCCCCCGGCCCCGATGAGGAGCACTCGAGCACCGCGCAGGGCGCGCACCTCTTCGAGCGCGCGCATCGCGCCTTGCCAGTCGGTGTTGTGTCCGACGAGTCGGCCCGCCGTGTTCACCACGGTGTTGACGGCGCCGATGCGCGCGGCGGTCGGCTCGAGGGCGTCGACCAGCGCCATGACCTCTTGCTTGTAGGGCTGCGACACGCCGAAGCCGCGAATTCCGAGGGCCCGCATGCCGGTGATGGCGCCCGGCAGATCGGTGACCGCGAACGGAAGGTACGTGAACGCGAGGCCGAGCGCTCGGTACCCGGCCTCGTGCATCGCTCGCCCGAGCGGGCTCGTGAGCCGCGAGAGCGAGCCGCACACGATCGGCGCGGGCAGGGCGGCCGGCGTTGCGAGCGGCGTCACCGGCGTCCCGGGGCAGCAACCATGTTTCTCTAGGTACGCCGGGCGGCGCGCGAAGGCCACCCGTGGCGGAGAGGGCCCGGTCCCCCGTTCGCCTTGCCCTCGTGAGGGCCTTGGCCCTTTACTGCCCTCCACGTTCTCATGCTGGCCCTTCGGTTCGATCGCCCCGGTGAGCGCAAAGTCTTGCGCCTCGCCGAGGCCGTCTTCGCCATGAACGGCGACTCCGCTTGAGCAACGGCCGCAGCCCTCGCGGTCGGGTGGCGCTCACCGCGCTGGCGGGCGCCTATCTCGCCGGCGTGTGGCTCGACGGTGTGGGCAGCACGTTGCCGTCGCAGGTCTTGCCGCGCGTCGCGAACTACTTCCTCCAGGTGGCCGCGCTCTTCCCGAAGGCGGCGACCATGTCGATCGACTACCGCGCCGAGGCGTGGGTCTGCACGGACAAGAAATGGGAGGAGCTCGACACGCGACCCTACTTTCCCATCGATCCCGAGGACAAGGAGAACCGCTTCCAGCGCGTGATGCACTTCTTTCGCGACGAGCGCACCACGATGCGCGCGCTCGAAGCGTACCTGGTCGACCGTCACCTCAGCGGCAAGGGCCTCGATGGCATCGACGCGCTGAAGGCCCTCGGCGGCGTGCGGATGCTGAGCTTGCGCATCCCGCTGCCGAGCCCGGGCGAGCCGCTCGAGCGTAGCCGCCGCGTGCCGCTCGCCGATGTGCCCGCCGGCGAACGCCACGGTTTCTATCACACGCGTCGCTCGGAGATCGCCGCGCGGTGCGGCGGCGACAGCGACGGCAGGGGCGGCGGCGACGACACGAGCGAGGGCAGCGGCAAGGCCGTCGGCGGCGGCAAGGGCGGCAGCGACGGCAAGGGCGAGGGCGCGAACTGATGTTCCACGCTCTTTCGGACTGGCTCGACGAGCCCCTGCCGGTGCTCCGCGTCGAGATCGTGCGCATCGCGGCGCCGCTCGCGATCCTCGGCTTCATGTCGGGCCGCCTCGCTCACGCCGACGAGTGGGTGGGGGACGCCGGCTTTCGCGTGCCCGATCTCGGAGGCGACTGGCGGCAGCCGCTCTACGTTCCCCCCCTGCCCTCCGCGCTCGCCTGGGTGCTGGCCGCCGCGATGGTCGCCGCGGGGCTCGCCTGCGCCGTCGGCTACAAGACGCGCGCGAGCGCGCTCGTCTTCGCGACCACGCTCGTCTTCGTCGCCGTGTCGGATCGCCTCGCGGCCTTCACCGTGAGCAAGCTGTCGCCCGCCGTCATCCTCGGCGTCGCCGCGGCGCCGGCGGGCTCGCGGCTCGGCCTCGACGCATGGCTCGCGAGCCGCCGCGGTCGACCGGCTCCGGAGCCATTCCAGCCCATGGGCGCCGCGCGATTCCTGCAGCTCTTGCCGGTCACGATCTACAGCGCGTCGGGCATCGCGAAGGCGCGCGGCGACTGGCTCACGACGCCGCTCGTCTTGTGGTCGCATTTGCACGACAGCTACCAGACGCGGCTCTCGTTCCTGCTGGCGTCGACCCTGCCCGGCTGGAGCTGGACGGCGATGCAGGGGCTCGTGCTCGCATTCGAGGTGCTCGCGCCGCTCTGGTTCGGTCTCGCGCGGACGCGCCCCTTCGCCTTCGTCTTCGGGCTCGGGATGCACGCGATGATCGGCCTTTGCTTCGGCCCCGTCGTCTGGTTCGCGCTCCTCATGATGACGCTCCTCGTCGGCGCCTATATGCCGGAGCGATTCCTCGAGCCACTCGAGCGGCTGGCGGGCCGGCTCGAAACGACCTCCGCGCCGTCGCCTCGCGCGTGATCCTTCGCGGGCTGCTCAGCACCCGCAGAGCTGGATGCAGTCCGGCTCCCCGGCGCACTCGCTCTCGCACTGCTTGTCGCAAGTGCTCGGGGTGGCCGCGGGGGTCGTCGTCGTCGCCGCGGTGCCGGTGGTCGTGCCGGCGTCCGATGCCGTGACCTGCACGCAGTGGCCGTTGGAGGCCTCCTGGCAAACGCCTAGCGCCGACGTCTCCGACGTCAGCAGTTGAAGGGCCTGATCGCAGCTGTCGGCGACGCCGATCGGGCAGAGCGAGTCAGCGCACATGCACTCGAGGTCGATCACGGCGCCCGGCCGGAGCCGGAACCCGCAGCCCGGCAAGATGCTCTGGTCGACGTCGATCATCGGGCAAACGCTGCTCTCTTCGCACAGCGTGATCTGGGACGCGGAGTCCGTGGTGCAGCCCGCCCCGCTCGGCACCGAGTTGGCCGACGATGCCGCCGTCGACGCGGCGGCCGTCGGATCGGTCGTTCCGGTGCCCGTGCTGACGTCTTGCAAGCAGGCCGCGGCCCCGAACGCCAGCGCTCCGAGGCCACCGACGAACGCGAACGGAGCGAGCGCGCGGGAGAGGGAGAGAAAGAGCTCGCGACCGATCGGCGGAGAGACGGCGCGGTGCATGGCGAGAGAAGGAAGCTCAGGACGGGCCCGCGAGGCAACTTTTCGACGAATGCGCTACCGTCCGGCTGGCATGGCCGACCGCCCCGTTGTCGCTCCCGCCGGGTTCGACGGACCTGTCTCGTCGGTGGGGCCGGTCACGTCGGCGTCGCCCGTGGCGCGTTCGCCGGCCGGGCGCGACTCCGCGCTCGCCTCCGCCGCGCTGGGCCGGCTCGGGGGAATCATGGCCGAAGACGCGATCTTCGTGCTCGCCTCCGGCGTGCGCGACGCGAAAGACGCGCTCGACGGCGTCCTCCAGCGGCGCGGACCGGCCTATGCCGCCGCGCTGCAAGGGCAGCCGCACGCGCGCATGACCACCGAGTTCGACGCCTGGTACATCGAGATGGTGCACGCGCTCGCGCCCGTGTCGCCGCCCGCGTGGGTGCCGATGATGGGCGTGGTGCGCGAGAAGGTGACCCTCGAGATCGGCGCCCGCGGGTTGCGGAGCCTCTTCTCGAGCAAGCCCAGCGATCGCGACGTGGCGCGCGTGAAGCGCTACGGGTCGCTCGCCGTGCGCACCCTCCGGGCCGTCCTCGGTGCCGACGGATCGCTCGATCCCGAGGAGTACCGGTCGATCGCAGCCGTCATCGCCGCACTGGGCCTCCCCGAGGCCGACGCCCACGCCCTCCGGTGGGAAGCGCCGATCGCGCCCGAGAGCTTCGACGACCCGGGCGAGGTCGATCACGCCGTCGCGCGCGCCATCGTGCGCGGCGCCTGGCTGGCCGCCGCGGGCGACGCGATCGATCCGCGCGAAGAGCACGCGATCCGCGTGGTGGGCGCCAAGATGGGCGTCACCCCGGACGACATCGAAGAAGCGCGGCGCAGCGCGGTCGAGTTCATCGACTGGCGCCGGAGGGCGGGCGTCGCGGCCGTCGACGGCGTGCGCTACGTGCTGTCCGATCGCGTCCCCGGCCTCGGGGTGCAGCTCGCCGCGCTGACGGCGACGATCATGCTCCCCCGCCGCTGGCGAGAAGAAGCGCTCGCGCCCGTGGCCCAGGGCGCGCCGGTCGCGCTCGCGAAGCGTCACGTCGGTCTCGAGGCCGACGACCGCCGCGCCGTACTCGGCGTCGCGTGGGCCGCGTCGCTCGTCGACGATCCCAGCGTCGGGCGGCGCGCCTTGCTCCGCGCGCGCTGGGAGCGCTTCGCCGAAGACCTCGGAGAAGACGACCCTCTGCCGCGCGAGATCGTCGAGCGTTGGTTGACCGAGTCGCTGACGGGAGTCGCGAGGACACTTCAATGAAGACGAGACGTCTCGGGTTCCTGGGCGCCGGCAACATGAGCGGCGCGCTGATCAAGGGCCTCTTGCACGCGAAGGTCTTGCCGCCCGACCGCATCTTCGCGAGCGACGCGAAGGTCGAGCGGCTCGCGCAGCTCCACGCCGCGCACGGCATCCGCACGACGACCGACAACCACGCGCTCCTGAAGGAGTGCGACGTGATCGTCCTCGGGGTCAAGCCGCAGGTGATCGACAAGGTGCTGACGGAGGTCGGCGCCGAGGTGCGCCCCGACCAGCTCATCATCTCGGTCGCGGCCGGCGTGCCCATCGACGCCCTCGAGGCGCGGCTCCCCCACGGGTCACGCGTGGTCCGTTCGATGCCGAACACCCCGGCCACCGTCCAGGCGGGCGCCACGGCCATCTCCGGCGGAGCGCACGCGAAGGACGACGACCTCCGGATCGCGCGCGAGCTCTTCGAGGCCGTGGGCCGCGTCGTCATCCTCGACGAAGGTCTCCTCGACGCGGTGACGGGCCTGAGCGGCAGCGGGCCCGCGTACGTGATGCTGATCATCGAGGCCCTAGCCGACGGTGGCGTCAAGGTCGGCCTCCACCGGGACACCGCGCTGCTCCTGGCGGCGCAGACCGTGTTCGGTTCGGCGCTGCTCCTCCTCGAGACCGGAGAGCACCCGGGCCGCCTGAAGGACATGGTGACGAGCCCCGGTGGAACGGCCATCGCCGGGCTTCACACGCTCGAGAGCGGCGCCCTCCGGAAGACGCTCATCGACGCCGTGGAGGTGGCCTCCAAGCGGGCCGCTGAGCTCGGGCGCGAGATGAGCGCGAAGTTGCAGGCGAAACCCCGTTAGAACGGCCCGGGCCGAAGCGAGCTCGGGCACGAGTATTCGTGGCGCCGGCCCAAGCTGGCCGCTAGGTTCCCGTTTCGCGACCGGGGGGTGGACGGCAACGAACTGGCCACGGCGGCTACGACCGGTACGAAAAAGAGGCGGCGGCTTGGCAGAGACCCCGATCGACGAGACCCCGCTTGCGCGCCGCTTGCTCGTGGCGCTCGTCACGCCCGTCATTCTGCTGATCGCCGCGGGGACCCTCCTCGGGATCCAGGTCTCGCGCATGGCCGAGGACGCCCGCTGGGTGGACCACTCCGACGAGGTCATCGGAAAGACCTACGAGGTCGAGAAGGTCATCATCGACCAGGAGACGGGGTTCCGTGGCTACATCATCACCGGCGATCGGCTCTTTCTCGAGCCTTACCTCAAGGCAAAGCCGCTCGACATCCTCCAGCAGCTGAGCGTCCTGGTCGCAGACAGCCCGGAGCAGGAAGGGCGCGCCACCAGCATCGCCCGGCGCTACAGCCTCTGGCTGGGAGAGACCGCAGGCATCGTCGCGACCGGGCCCACCGAGGAGGCGCGGTCGCTGGCCGACATGACGCTTCGCAAAGCGCACATGGACGACATCCGCAACGCGGTCGACGACATGATGTCCGTCGAGCGCGCGCTGCGGCACGAGCGGTCGGTCACGGCCGGGGCTTCGGCGCGCACGACCCAGACGGGGTTCTACGCGATCCTCGGCGCGCTCGCGGTGGTGCTCGCCTTCTTTTCGCGCAAGCAGATAGGCGACATCGCGCGCACCTTCACGTCGGCGCTCGCGCGCGAGAGGGACGCACGCTCTAAGATGCAGGCCGAAGACTGGGTCCGCCGCGGTCATGTGCAGCTCGCCGAGGCCATCCAGGGCGACCGGCCCACCGCCGACGTCGCCGAGCGTGCGCTCTCGTTTCTGGCCCGGTACCTCCACGCCGACGTGGGCGCCTTCTACGCCATGGATGCGGGCGGCTGGGCCCGACGCGCGGGCTTCGCGCTCGACAGTGCGGCCGCAGGTCCGGCCCACTTCAAGACGGGCGAGGGCCTGGTCGGGCAGGCGGCCTCCGAGAAGCAGATCCGGCGCATCAAGGACGTGCCGCCGAACTACCTCGAGGTCCGCTCGGGAACGGGCCAACACCGCCCCCTCGACCTCCTCATCGTCCCCGCGTGCACCGACGACGCCCCTCAGGCCGTCGTCGAGCTGGGGTTCCTCCGCGAGGCCGACGCCCAGGCGCTGAGCTTGCTCGACCGGATCGGCGAGACCGTCGCGGTCGCCGTTCGCTCGGCCGAGTTCCGGGCGCGCCTGCAGGATCTCCTCGAAGAGTCGCAGCGGCAGGGCGACGAGCTCCAGACGCAGCAAAAGGAGCTGCAGGTCGCGAACGAAGAGCTGCAGTCGCAGAGCGACGCGCTCCGCCTGGCGCACGCCCAACTCGAGGAACGCAAAGAGGAGCTCGAGGCCTCGAACGCCTCGCTGGTCTTGCAGCGCAACGGCCTCGAGCGCGCGCAGAAGCTCATCGAAGAGAAGGCCGCCGAGGTCGATCGGGCGAGCCGCTACAAGTCCGAGTTCCTCGCGAACATGTCGCACGAGCTGCGGACGCCGCTCAACAGCTCGCTCATTCTCGCGAAGCTGCTCGCCGCGAACAAGACCGAGAACCTGACGCCGGAGCAGGTGAAGTTCGCGACGATGATCTACGACGCAGGCAACGACCTGCTCACGCTCATCAACGACATCCTCGATCTCTCCAAGGTCGAAGCGGGCAAGATCGAAGTGCGGCTCGCCACCGTGACCGTGTCGCGCCTCGCCGACGAGGCCGTCCGCACCCTCGAGCCCCAGGCGCGCGAGAAGCGCGTCGGGTTCGCCGCCCGCGTCGAGCCCACGGCGCCGGCCACGATCGAGACCGATGGGCAGCGGCTCCAGCAGATCCTGAAGAACTTGCTCTCGAACGCCCTCAAGTTCACCGAGGCCGGCGAGGTCGCGCTCGCGGTTCGCGGCGTCGGCGACCGCATCGAGTTCGCCGTGCGCGACACCGGGATCGGGATCGCGCCGGAGCAGCACGAGGCGGTCTTCGAGGCCTTCCGCCAGGCCGACGGCACCACGAACCGGCGCTTCGGCGGCACCGGGCTCGGGCTCTCGATCTCGCGCAACCTCGCGCGTCTGCTCGGCGGGGATCTCACGCTCGAGAGTCACCTGGGCGAGGGCAGCACCTTCACGCTCTCGCTGCCGCACACCTATCCTGGCGCCGCGGCCTCCGGCGCCTGGCCACCCTCACCCGGCACGCGGCCCGGGCTCGCTCCGCTGGCTTCGCCCGCGCCGCCGCTGACGCCCCTGAACCTCAAGTCGAAGAGGCCGCACGCGGCGAGCGTGCCCGACGACCGCGACTCGCTCGACTCGAAGCGGCGGACGGTCCTGCTCGTCGAAGACGATCCATCGTTCGCGACGGTCCTGGTGGACCTCGCCCACGAGCTCGACTTCCAGTGTCTCGTCGCCCACACGGCCGACGAGGGCGTGTCGCTCGCGCTCGAGTACGTGCCGAGCGCCGTGGTGCTCGACGTGCAGCTGCCCGACCACTCGGGGCTCTCCGTGCTCGATCGCCTCAAGCGAAGCCCCACCACGCGGCACGTCCCCATTCACGTGGTGTCCGCGTCGGACTTCTCGCAAGAAGCCCTGTCGATGGGCGCGGCCGGCTACATGCTCAAGCCCGTGCACCGCGAAGACCTGCTCGGGGCCTTCCGCAAGCTCGAAGACCAGTTCTCGCGCCGGGTCCGCCGCGTGCTCGTCGTCGAGGACGACGACCGGCAGCGCGAGAGCATCGCCCAGCTCCTCGGGGCCGACGACGTCCAGATCGTGGGCGTGAGCACGGTGAGTCAGGCGCTCGAGAAGCTGCGGTCCACCACGTTCGATTGCGTCGTGACCGATCTCTCTCTCCCGGACGCGACCGGCGACGATCTGATCGAGAAGATGGCGAGCGACGACAAGTACGCGTTTCCGCCCGTCATCGTCTACACGGGCCGCTCCCTGTCGCCCGACGAAGAGCAGCGGCTCCGAAAGCACTCGAGCTCCATCATCGTCAAGGGCGCCCGCTCGCCCGAGCGCCTGCTCGACGAGGTCACGCTCTTCTTGCACCGCGTCGAGTCCGAGCTGCCGGCGGATCAGCGCCGCATGCTGCGCCAGGCGCTGGATCGCGAGCACGTCTTCGAAGGGAAGAAGATCCTCGTCGCCGAAGACGACGTGCGCAACGTCTTCGCGCTGACGAGCGTCCTCGAGCCGAAGGGTGTCGTGCTCATCGTCGCCCGCAACGGGCGCGAAGCGCTCGAGGCGCTCGAGAAGACACCGGGCGTGCAGCTGGTGTTGATGGACATCATGATGCCCGAGATGGACGGCCTGGAGGCGATGCGCGAGATTCGCAAGCGCCCCAAGTGGTCGAAACTTCCCATCATTGCCCTGACCGCAAAAGCGATGCGCGACGATCAGGAACGGTGCTTGCAGGCTGGCGCGAATGATTACATTTCGAAGCCACTCGACGTGGAGATGCTCCTATCGCTCCTGCGCGTGTGGATGCCGAAGTGAGGCTCGCGGATGATGATCGGCCCAGACGAAGACATCGAAATCCGGCTGCTCCTGGACGCGATCTACCACCGCTTCCACTACGACTTCAGGAGCTACTCGATGGCGTCGATCCGGCGGCGCCTCGCGCAGGCGCGCGCGCAACTCGGGTGCGAGACCACTTCGCGCTTGCAGGAGCGGGTGCTCCACGATCCCCAGACCTTCCCCCGGCTGCTTCAGTTCCTGACGGTCCAGGTAAGCGACCTGTTCCGGGATCCGTCGTTCTTCGCGATGCTCCGTACCGAGATCGTGCCCGAGCTCCGGACGTATCCGTCGCTCAAGGTATGGGTCGCCGGGTGCAGCACCGGAGAAGAGGTCTACTCGCTCGCGATCGCGTTCCGCGAAGAGGGCATCCTCGATCGCACCACGTTCTACGCAACGGACATCAACCCCGACGCGCTCCGCAAGGCCGAGGCAGCCGTGTACCCGCTCGAGCGCATCCCCACGTTCACCGAGAACCATCGCCTCTCGGGCGCGCCGACGTCGCTCTCCGAGCACTACACGGCGGCCTACGGGTCGGCGGTGCTCGATCGCTCGCTCCGCAAGCAGATCGTCTTCTCGGATCACAGCCTCGCGACCGACAGCGTCTTCGCCGAGGTGCAGCTCGTGACGTGCCGCAACGTGCTCATCTACTTCGACAAGGCCCTGCAGGATCGGGCGCTCGGTCTCATGCGTGACTCGCTGTGCCGGCGCGGGTTCCTCGGGCTCGGCACGAAGGAGACCCTCAGGTTCTCGTCGCACGCGACCGCCTTTCGGCAGCCCTCGCTCGCGGAGCAGTGGTACCAGCGATGCTGAGGCGGGAGCGCATCGCGGACGTCGAAGCCGGGCGGCTCGAGGCCGTGGTCATCGGCACGTCGGCCGGCGGCATCAACGCGCTCGGCGTGATCTTGCCGGCGCTCCCCGCGGAGACGCCGTTCCCCGTCGTGGTGGTCGTGCACATGCCGCCGCGCGAGGCGAGCCCGATCGTGAGCGTCTTCAAGAGCCGCTGCGCGATCGCCATCAGCGAGCCGCGCGACAAGGAAGACGTGACCGGCGGCGTGGCCTGGTTCGCGCCGCCCAACTACCACTTGCTCGTCGAATCCGACCACACGTTCGCGCTCTCCATCGAGGCGCCGGTGAATCATTGCCGGCCCTCGATCGACGCCCTCTTCGAATCGGCCGCCAGCGCTTACGGGCGCCACCTCGTCGCGGTCGTGCTCACCGGCGCCAACGAAGACGGCGCCGAGGGCGTGGCCGCCGTCCGCGAGGCGGGCGGCATCGTCATCGTCCAGGATCCGGCGACGGCGGAGATGCCGCTCATGCCGAGAGCGGCTTCGGCCCGCGCGCAACCCGACGCCATGGGCACTCTGCAGGAGATTGCAGCCGTGCTCCGCGCAGGCGCGATCGCGAGGCACCGATGAAAGATCGCAGCTTGACGCTAGTGAAATTCCTCCTCGTCGACGATCTCGAGGAGAACCTCGTCGCGCTCGAAGCGCTGCTCCGGCGCGACGGCCTCGAGATCCTGAAGGCGAAGTCGGGGCGCCAGGCGCTCGAGCTCCTGCTGGTGCACGACGTGGCGCTCGCCCTCATCGACGTGCACATGCCCGACATCGACGGGTTCGAGCTCGCCGAGTTGATGCGCGGCACGGTGCGGACGCGCACGGTGCCGATCATCTTCGTGACCGCCGAGAGCTCCGAGGAGCACCGGGTGTTCCAGGGCTACGACGCCGGCGCCGTCGACTTCCTCCACAAGCCGGTCGATCCCCGGATCCTCCGGCACAAGACCGAGACGTTCTTCCAGCTCGAGCGGCAACGCCTGCAGCTCGCGGAGACGCTGCGGTTGAACGAGACCTTCGTGGCCGCCGTGGGCCACGATCTGCGCAACCCGCTGAGCGCGATCCTCACGGCAGCGCAGCTGCTCGAGATGACGGCGACCGACGATCGGACGCGACTCACGGCGTCGCGCCTGCGATCGAGCGGCAAGCGTATGTCTGCGATCATCGACGACCTCTTCGATCTCGCGCGGGTCCGGCTCGGCGGCGGGATCACGATCGAGCCCGACGAGACCGATCTCCTCGCGGTCGCGCAGCGCGTCGTGAGCGAGCACCAGCAGGCGAATCCCCGGCGGCTGTTCGAGGTGCGGCCCGCGGGCGATCTCCGCGGCGAGTGGGATCACCGCCGGCTCGAGCAAGTGCTCTCGAACCTCATCGGCAACGCCGAGCGTCACGGCGTGACCGACGCGCCGATCACGGTGCGCCTCGACGGCGAGCACGAAGAGGTGGCCTTCTCCGTGCACAACCGCGGCACCATCCCGCCCGACGTCTTGCCCGCGCTCTTCGACCCCTTCCGCTCCGGGCGCGAGAAGGCGTCGCGCGAGGGGCTCGGTCTGGGCCTCTTCATCGTGCGTCAGGTCATCGAGGCCCATGGAGGCAGCGTCGACGTGACGTCGACCGACGAAGACGGTACGACCGTGGGCATCCGCCTCCCGCGCCGCTCGAAGCGCGACTCGACCCGATCGTCGCTCGCCTGAGGCTCGCCCGCGAGCGAGATTGGCCGCGGAGGCACGGCGAGCGTCGAGACGCGCCCGTTACGCGACGCCGGCGCTGGCTCTACCCGCGACGGGCCAGGGCGAAGTGACTCAACGTGTTGCGCAGGCGGTTGGCGCGCGACGCGTCGATCCGCAGGAGTCGCACCCCCGCTTCGGCCGCGCCCTCGTCGCGCTCGAGGCAGAACCCGCGCGCGCTCAGCCAGTCGGGGAAGCCCGCCGGCTCGAAGCCGGATCGGAACGGCTCGCCGACGAAGCGAACGACCGCGCGCCGGCTCATCCACCGGGCCGCGCTGGGTCGCATCAACTCGGATTCCATGTAGGTCACCGCGAGTGGCGACCCGGCCGACGAGTAGCGCGCGATGCAATCGAAGGTCGCGTCGAGCGCGGCCGCCGTGAGGTACATGACGACACCCTCGAGAATGGTCATCGTGGGCGCGGCGCGGTCATGCCCCTCCCGCTTCAACCGGTCGGGCAGCGCGCTCAGCGGCTCGTGCTCGAAATCCCACGGCACGAAGACGACGCGGCCCTTCGCTGGCTCGGCCCCCATGATCTCGCGCTTCTTGGCCTGCGTCGCCGGGTGGTCGACCTCGAAGACGGTGGCGTCCGAGAGCGCGGCGAGGCGCCACGCACGGCAGTCGAAGCCCGCGCCGAGCAGCACCAGCTGCCTCCCCCCCGCCTGAGCGAAGGCGCTCACGTCGTCATCGATGACGCGGGTGCGGAGCTGCATGTAGATCGCGAAGCGCCGCACGTAACCCCGCATCCAGATCGGCGCGGTGGCGTGCGCTCGACGCGCGACGCCCGGCACGTCGATGAGCGCGCCGAGGCCGCGCGCGAACCGGAGGCCGTAGGGATCGTCGACCAGGCGGAGCGGGGCCGGCAAGAACGCTCCGAGGCCGCGCATGCCCGCCACCCATCGCGCCGTGAAGCTCGGGGTATCGCTTCGCACGCGACGACTATGCGCACCTTACGCGCGGAAGCCAAGAGCGAGAGAGAACGAGATGGGCCGCCTGCGCCCTCGGGGCCTCGGCGGCCAAGCTCGCTCTCGTCTTCGCGCTCACCGTTTGGCTCGCCCTTCGCGCTCCTCGAGGAGCAAGGCCATCCGGGCGAGGGCCTGGAGCGGGTCGCGCTTCGAGCGATCGCCCGACAGGTCGCGGTAGATGGTGTCGACGTTCACGGCCACGCGCTCGGCGTCGAGCCAGCCGGAGAACCCGCCGAGCGCGATGTCGCGCGCGGCCTCGTCGGCCGACATGCCCGCTTCGAACCGGTCGCGCGTCTCGGCCAGCAAGTACACCCAGTACTCTTTGACGCGGCTCACGCCGGCCTTGTCGGTCACGGGGCCGTGGCCGGGCACGATGGTGTCGACGTCGAGCGCGAGGATCCGATCGCACGCGCCGATCCAGTTCTCGACCGGGCCCTCCCAGACGACGGGGTGGCTGCCGACGAACAAGATGTCGCCGGAGAAGACGATGCGGTCGGCGGGAACGTGGACGATCGCATCGCCGCGCGTGTGGGCCGGGCCCACTTCGATGAGGTGCACGGCCTTGTCGCCGACGGTCACGGTGAGCGCGCCGTCGAACGTCGTCGTCGGCGGACAGAGCTCGATGCCCTCGAAGTCGAACACGCCGAACTTCTCGACCACGAACCGGGCGGCGTCTGCGAACGACGTCGCGCGCGTGACCCCGAGCCGAGCGAGCAGGTTCGCGGCCCACCGGGCGCCCGCGCCGGCGCCGACCGCCAGGCGCGACGCGCGCACCAGCGTCTTCATGAGCGCCGGCGAGAGGTCGCGCATCTCGTCGGCGGCGCGCCGCGAGGCGACGATCTCGGCGCCGCCGACGAGCTGGTTGCCCCAGCAGTGATCGCCGTTGGCGTGCGTGTTCACGACCGTCTCGATGTTCGCGGCGTCCGGAGTGCGGCGTCGCATCGTGTCGAGCATGCGCCGCGTGAGGTTGAGATCGTAGAGCGTGTCGACGAGCATCGCGTCGCCCCGGCTTGTCACGAGGCCCGCATTGCTCCATCCCCACGAGCCGTCGCGCTGCAGGTACGCGTACACGCCGTCGCCCACGTCGCGAAGTTCGGCGCCGTCGGTCTCGCTAAGCGGCGCGGTCATCGGCGCAAGGCTACCCGAGAGCCCGCGCCCAGGACCGATCTAATCGGCCGTGCCGCGGGTCGACCGTTCACCGTTCGTGGACGAGGCTCTCCAGCAGCGCGCGCGCGGCGCCGGGCGACGCGACACGGTAGCGGGCGACCGTGGGCCTGAACCCGACGCCGATGGCGATTCCTTCGGGCGGCGGCGGTAGCGCCAGAAAGAGATCCTCGTCGGTCTGATCGTCGCCCATCGCGACGAGCGTGGGGGGCGGCGGCTCGGCGTCCTCGCGGACCCGCTCGATGATGCGCCCCTTGTTCACGCCCGTTGGGCGGATCTCGATCACCTTGTCGCCCCGGAGGAGCTCGACCGGGCTCCCCTTCAGTACGATCTCGAGACGGTGACCGAGCTCCTCGGCCCGCGCGGCCCCGAGCTCTGGCTCCGCCATGCGATAGTGCCAGGCGAGGCTCGCCGTCTTCTCTTCGACCAGCGCGCCCGGTGTCGCGGTGGTCGCCTGCTCGAGGATCTTTCGGACGTCGGCCTTCCAGGCCACGCTGATGTCCGCCATGGCCATCCACGGGCGGTCGAGCGCCACGCGCGACCAGTAGCCGTGCTCGGCGTGCAGTCCGATGGGCAGGTGGCCGAGCCAGCGTTCGAGCGTCTCCCGGCTCCTCCCGCTGACGATGTGCACGCGCACTCCGGGCTTTGCCGCGAGCGCCGTGAGCAGATCGCGCAGCCCTCGGTCCGGCGTCGCCAGGTCGGGTGCGCGCGCGAAGGGCACGAGCGTTCCGTCGTAGTCGAGCAGAAGCACGAGCCTCTCCGCGCTCCGGAGGCGCGCGGACAGCTCAGCGAGATCGTCGGGCGACGTCAGCGCCGCCTTGGCCGCGGCCTCGGCGCCGCGGGCGCTGCGGAGTGCTTCGATGAAGCTCTGCGCCCAATGGTGAACGTCGCGCGAGGCGATGCGCTGGCGGAGCGCGCGCATGCGAAGGTGGCGCTCTTCTTCCGGCATTCGCAGCGCGTCGGAGTAAACCCGGGCCATGGTCTCGATGTCGTAAGGGTTCACCTGCAGCGCCTCGCCCATCTCGGCCGCGGCGCCCGCGAATTCGCTCAGCACGAGGACGCCGTCTTCGTCGGGGCGCGACGTGACGAACTCTTTCGCGACCAGGTTCATCCCGTCGCGCAGCGGCGTCACCACCATCACGTCGGCCGCGCGATAGAGCGCGACGACGTGCTTCTCGGTCAACGACCGGTGCACGTAGTGGATCGGCACCCAGTCGACCTGCGCGAACGCGCCGTTGATGCGGCCGACGTGCTCGTTCACGGTCTTCCGGAACTCCTGATAGCTCGGCACCTTGTCGCGCGACGGCACCGCCACCTGTACGAGCCTCACCTTGCCGCGCCAGCGGGGCTCGCGCTCGAGGAGGCGCTCGTAGGCGAGCAGCCGCCGCGGGATACCCTTGGTGTAGTCGAGCCGGTCGATGCCGAGGAGGATGCGCTCGCCGCGCGCGCCCGCGCGGATCGACGCGACCTCTGCCAGCACCTCGGGATCCTGGGCGAGCCTGCCGAACATCTCCGCGTCGACGCCGATGGGGAAGACGCCGAGCTTGATCTCGCGGCCATCGACGACGACCCGATCGCCCGGCGTCGACAGGCCGAGGACGCGCAAGATCGAAGACGCGAAGTGGCTCCGATACGTGAACGTGTGGAACCCGATGAGGTCCGCGCCCAGCATGCCCTCGAGGATCTGTTCCCGCCACGGCAGGATGCGAAGGACCTCGGACGCAGGGAAGGGGATGTGTAGAAAGAAGCCGATGTTCGCCCCGGGGATGCGCGCTCGCAGCATCTTGGGCACGAGGCACAGCTGGTAGTCGTGGATCCAGACCAGATCCCCGGGCTTCCAGACGCGGGCGATGGCGTCGGCGAAGCGCTCGTTGACCGCGCGGTACACGTCCCATTCCTGGGAGTGGAGCGGAATACGATCGAGCAGATAGTGAAAGAGCGGCCAGAGGACGGCGTTCGAGAACCCGTCGTAGTAGCGGCTCACCTCGACGCTGGACAGATACACCGGGACGCACCGGAGCTCTTCGAGGTGGGCGTCCAGCTTGCGTCGCTGCGCGTCGGCGAGCCGTGAGACGTCACCGGGCCACCCGATCCACAGGCCCCCGGACTGTTCATGGGGGCCACGGAGGCCCGTCGCGAGGCCCCCGCCACTCCGAACGACCGCGAGGTCTCCGCGATCGACCTTGACCGTCACCGGGAGCCGATTGGAAACGAGGACCAAGCGCTGCGCCGTCACGTCCATGTCTTGACCTCTCCGCCGGACGCTCCGTGAAGCGCGCGGTCGTCGTCGCCTGCGTCGCCCCCCCCGATGCGTGTACGCCCGCGAGAAGGTGACAGGCAAGGACTAACGCCGCGATCCGGGCTGTGGCGGAAAGGCTCAGCCGGTCCGCAGGAGCGCGCAGCGCTGCCGGCCCGCGCGTCGCCGCGTCAGTCGGTCGACACGATGCTGCACTGGGCGAAGAGACTCGTGCTCGAAGAGTCGTCGGCGTCGGCGCAGAGGAGCAGCTTCGCGGCGCTCGCGGCGCTGCCGTTGCTGACGCCGTTGATGAGGGCAATCGTCGCCGCCGAGCCGCCGTTGATCGTCACGTCGTTCAACGCGATCGTCGTGTCCTGCGCGCCATTCGTGGCGTGCACGCTCAGCGTGGAGCCAGCGAGCGCCGCCTCGGCGAGGTAACCGTTCGCGTCGACTGCGCCCGCATCGGTCCCCGCCGGCGCGCCGGCAGCGCCGAACGCGACTCCGGTGAAGAGCGCCGAGAAGGGCAGCGCGAGGGACGGGGAGCCGCCGTTGCCCACCACCAGCGAACCCGTGCCGAGGTCGGCCTGCGCGAGGCTCGCATTCGGCGACGCGTTGACGAACCGGAGCGCGATCTGCGCCGCCGGGGCGGTCACGTCGTCGGTGAACGACCCGAGCTTCAGGGCCTGATCGGTCCCGACCGGCGTCACTTCGCCGAGCGCGGCCACCGTGGTGTACGTGTTCTCGCGGAGGACCACGCTCGGCAGATCGACGAGCCCTGTCGAGCAATCGCCCCCCGCCGCGACCAGGCGGACCCCGTACGTCCCCGGCGCGATGATGAGATACGACGTGACCGAGGGGAACGTCACTCCCGTCGCGCTTGCCGCGCCGTCGTCTCCCGCGTCGCCAGCGTCAGCCGCGGCGCCCCCGTCGGGAGCGACGGCCACCTGGCCGAGCGCAGGTGACTGCGCCGACCACGTACCGCCCGCCGGATTGAAACAGACGTCGACCGCCGGCGCGTCCGGCGACCAGTGCGCGAGGCGCACGAAGGCCTGCGGCGCCGCGCCGTCGTCGGCGTCGGCCGCGGCGAGCGCCCCATCGGGCGTTCCCGAGTCGGGAGTGGCTGTGATCCCGCCGTCGTCTCCCGTGACAGGCGAGCCGTTGTTGTTCGTCGTCGAGTTGACGGTGCAGGCGACGGCGGCGAGAGCGATGGCGGCGACCGGGACACAGGTTCTCATTGTCGATGACTCCTCGTGCGAGATAAGGCCTGCGTCTTTGGACGCGGGCAGCCCGCAGCATGATGCACGGGCGCAACCCGGCAAAGACCTGGAGTCGACGAGGTCACGCGTGGCGACGACGAGCCGCGCGCCTTTCGTCACGAGCCGGGAGCCCGAGCCGGGTGGACGCGCTCGAGGTGCCCGAGTGCGCGCACGTCGGGAACGCCCTTACGGGGGCGTCAGTCTTGCGAGGCTTGCGGGCCGCCGAAGTCGGCCGCCAGCAGCCGGAAGCGGCGCATCCAGCGTTGCAGTTGCAGCCGCTGCTTACCGAGGACGTCCGGCTTTCCTGTCTCCGTGATTCCGCATCGTCCGATGCACGGGCGACGGCGGGAATCTGGCGCGCCGACGCGCGAAAGGGCCTCTCGTGAGCGCCGGCAGCGCGCGCTCGGCCGAGGAGGACGATCATCAGCGCCGCTCGCGGACGGGACGCCCCTCGCGCGTAGGCCGCAGCGACTCCCGCGTGCGGCGCGCGCTCTCCGACAGGACGCGCGTGACCTCTTCGAGCCCGATCGCTGCCACCAGGTCCGCGCGCGCGCGGACATCGTACGTGGCGCGCGCGATCGAGGCCAGGATCCGGACTTCTTCCTCGTACTCCTTCGGCGGAATGAGCAAGAGGAAGACGATGCGCGCCGGCTGACCGTCGGGCGCGTCGAAGTCGATCCCGTGCGTCGAGCGCCCGAGGGCGAGCAGGGGCTTGTCGAGCCCCTCGACCGCGGCGTGCGGTATCGCCACCTCGTCACCCAGGCCCGTCGCTGCGACGAGTTCGCGCTCGAGGGCCGCGTCGCGCGCGAGCCGCTTCATGCCCGTGAGCAGCGAGCCGAGGGCGCGAACGAGCTCGGCGATCGCCTCGCTGGGCGTGTGCGCGTGGAGCTCGCTGACGAACGCGCCGCGACGGAGGAGGGTCACCACGTCTTCGTCGGGCTCCTCGGCGTAGAGCAGGCGCTTCATCGCGGGACCGCTGACGAGCGACGTCGCCAGCGCCATCACCACGAGGGCGACGAAGATCTGGTCGGTCAGGAGGCCCGCCTCGTGCGCCAGATCGGCCAGGAGGATGCCGATCGCGCCGCGCGCATTCATGCCGAACCCGACGGCGGTGGCCTGCCGCCACTTCATGCCGCCGATGCGCGCGCCCACCGTGCAACCGACGAGCTTCGGCAGGGTGGCGAGCGCGAAGACGAGGACCACGAGGCGCGGGTCGAAGGCCGCCGCGAAGTCGACCCGCAGACCGATCGACGCGAAGAACACCGGGGCGAACACGTTGAACACGAAGTCTTCGATGGCGGCGCGCGTACGCTCGGTGATCCGCGACGACTCGCCCACCGTGAGGCCGACGACGAACCCGCCGAAGATCGCGTGGAGCCCGATCGCCTGCGTCACCGCGGCCCCGATGAGAGCGAGGAGAATGACGGCGGAGAGGACGCGCCCCGACGCCGCGACGGCCACGCGCTCGACCCGGGCGAGGGCCCCGTCGATGAGGCGCCGGCCGGCGAGGAGCAGCACCGCGGTGAAGGCGGCGGCGAGGGCCACGGTGCGCCCGAACGCCACCAGATCGACTCCGGCCCCGCGGACCGGGCCGAGGAGGAGCGAGAGGCCGATCCACCCCGCGAGGTCGTCGATCGTGGCCGCGGCCATCACGAGGAGTCCCACATCGGTCTTGAAGAGGCCGAGGTCGAGGAGCGTCTTGGCGATCACCGGGAGCGCGGAGATGCTGAGGGCCACGCCCAGAAACAGCGCGAACGTCGTGCGCCGCGAGGGATCGACCAGATCCGACGCCGGCAAGAGGAAACCAAGAGCCGCGCCGCTGGCGAACGGGAGGGCGATCCCCAAAAATCCCGTCAAGGCCGCGCTGCGACCTCGCCTCCGGAGCAAGCCGAGGTCGACCTCGACGCCCACCGCCACGAGCAGGAGCACGACCGCCACCGTCGTGTATCCGCCGAGCATGGCTTGCGGGGCGCCTGTTGGAAACAACCACGCCCGCGCGTCCGGCGCGACGCGCCCCAGCACCGTGGGTCCGAGCAGGATTCCGGCCGCGATCTCGCCCACCACGAGCGGCATCCCCAGCCACCGCGCCAGCTCGCCGAGCACCCGTGCGGAGGCGAGCATCGCCGCGAGCGACAGCAGGAAGACGAGGGTGTCGTGCTCGGTCATGCGGGTTCATTCACGTGCGGCGCGGCCATCGTGGTAGTGCTTCATCTCCGTGTGGGGCCTGGTCGTCGCTGCTCTGTGCGTGGCGCTCAACGGCTTCTTCGTCGCCGCTGAGTTCGCGCTCGTCAAGGTTAGGGCCACCCAGCTTCGCTCACGCGCCCGAAAGGGGGACAGAAAGGCGATCATTGCCGAGACGATCGTCGGCCGTCTCGACCGTTACCTGTCCGTCACACAGTTCGGCATCACCCTTGCGAGCCTCGGCCTCGGCTGGATTGGCGAGCCGGCGGTGGCCGCCGTTCTCGACCGGGCCGTCGTCGCCCGCACGGGCGGGCCGCCCCCCCCCGCCCTGCGGATCGCGGTCGAAGTGACCGCCTTCGCGATCCTGACCTTCGGGCACGTGCTTCTGGGCGAGCTCGTCCCGAAGCTCGTCGCCATCCAGCGGTCCGAGGGCACGGCGCTGGCCGCGGCGATCCCCCTCCGGGTCGTCTATCTCACGTTCTTTCCCGTGTTGTGGCTCCTCGAGCGCTCGTCAGGGCTCATCTTGCGGGCGGTGGGCCTCTCGCCCGACGTCGCCAGCGTCGAGGGCCGTTTCAGTCAGGACGAGATCCTCTCGATCCTCGCGGCGAGCGCGGCGCGGTCGCCCCGGGGGCGCGCCCTTACCGAGCTCTTCGAGCGAGTCATGCGCTTCTCGCAGCGGACCGCGCGCCACTCGATGGTGCCGCGCGTCGATGTGGTATCGCTGCCGATCCAGACCGCGGGCATCGAGGCCGGCGAGTTCGTCCGGTCGCACCAGTATTCGCGCATCTTGTTGACGAACGGACGCTCGCTCGACGACCTGGCCGGGTACCTCTACGCGAAGGACTTTCTCCTCCACGCGGACGCCCGGGCGCTCCCCGATCTGCGTCCCCTGCGGCGCGACGTGCTCTTCGTGCCCGAAGTGCAGACCGGCGTCGACGTGCTGCGCGAGATGCAGCGAAAGCAAGTGCCCATCGCGGTCGTAGTCGACGAGTACGGCGGAACGAGCGGGATCGTCACGATGGAGGATCTCCTCGAAGAGATCGTCGGTGAGATCCGCGACGAGTTCGACGAAGAGCCGCAGCGGGTGGTGAAAGTGGTCGGCGCCGACGATACCTGGGAGGTCGACGGCCGCGCCGCGATGGACGAGCTCCGCAGCGTGGGCGTGCGCGTGCCCGAGGCCGAGTCCGGCGAGAACGTCGGGGCGCTCGTCGTCGAGCTCCTCGGGCGTTTGCCTCGCGCGGGCGACAAGGTCGATTTCGGGAATGGCGCCACGGCGGTCGTGACGGGTGTCAGCCGACGCCGCGTGACGCGCGTGCGCATCACGATCAAGAAGCAAGAGAGCTCCCCGGCCGTTTGAGCGTACGGTTTTTGCCTCTGCCGGTGCCGATGCGTCGTTCGTTCTCCTGGATCCGTCTGGCGCTCGCCGCGGTCACGGCGGCGAGCCTCTGGCTGACGGTCTCCCGGCTGCGCCTCTCGACGGACCTCTCGACGCTCTTCCCCGAGTCCGGGGACGCGGGCGCGCTCGTCCGGTGGACGCGCGCGTTCGGCGGCCGCGATCCCGCGCTCGTCCTCGTGCGCGGCGACGTCGCGGCCGACGTCGAGCGCGTCGCCGCCGACGTGGCCGAGTCGCTGCGGCACGCGCCGTCGATCGAGAGCGTCGTGACCGGCGTGCCGGCGATGCCGGCGATGAGGGATCCGACCCTGGCCTGGGCGTACGCCGGCGCCGAAGCCCGGGCGAGGTTGGCCCGCATCGTCACCCCGGAAGGCATGGCCCAGCGCCTCGACGAGACGCGCGCGCTGCTTCTCGCGCCGTCGGCCGACGCGCAGGCCGAGGCGCTGCTCTCGCGCGATCCGCTGCGCCTCGCGCAGGTTCCGTGGGAGGCGCGAGCGGAGCTGGCGTCGGGGGTCGCGGCGTCAGGCGGCGCGGGCTTCGTCGCGGACGAGGGACGCGCGCGACTCGTCGTCGCGCAGCCGCGTGGCAGCGCGTTCGTCTCGGCCGACGCGCGCGCCCTCGTGGCCGACGTGGAGCGCGCGACGGCGGCGGCTGCGAGGCCGGGCGTGACGACCGGGCTCGCCGGCGGGCACGCCATCGGCGCGGCGACGGAAGACATGGTGCGCCGCGACCTCGAGGTGAGCGGGACGCTCTCGCTGGTCCTCGCGTCAGTCGCCTTCGTCGCGACGTTCCGCCGCGCGCGCGCGCTCGGCGCCGTCTTGCCGCCGCTCGTCCTCGGCACCTTGTGGACGACGGGACTCGCCGCGCTCTTTCCGGCCGGCCTCAACGCGGTCGCGATCGCGTTCGCCGCGGTCGTCGTCGGGGTCGGGGTCGACACCGGGGTCCACGTCTACGCCGCGTTCCTCGAGGCCCGTCGCTCCGGCCTCGCGCCCGCGGAGGCCGCGCGCCACGCCCGCAGCGAGACCTGGCGCCCGACCTTGACCGCAGCGCTCGTCGCGGCCGTCGCGTTCGCGTCGCTGGCGCTGAGCGGCCTCCGGGCCATGCAGCAGCTTGGCCTGCTCTGCGGCGCCGGCGAGATCCTGACCGCGATCGCGATCGTGCTCGTCACTCCCGAGATTGGCATCTGGCTCGAGCGAAAACCGCCGCCGCCGTCGCGCACCGCACGCTGGGTGGTCTGGCTCGATTGCGTGACCTCGACCCGACCGCGTGCGCTCGTCGCGCTCGTCGTGTGCGCGCTGCCGACGGTCGCCGTCGCTGCGCTCGGCTGGCCGCTGCCCGCCGACGCGCTCGTTGCCATACGGCCCCACGCGCTGGCCCCGCTGATCGTCGAAGGACACGTTCACGCCCTCTTCGGGAGTCCAGGGGGACGCGAACCGGGACGCGAACCGGGACGCGAACCGGGACGCGAACCGGGACGCGAACCGGGACAATGGGTGGTCCTCAGCACCGGGGCGGACGTCGACGATGCGCGAGCCCACGCAGACTGTGTGGCCGATGCGCTCGAGCGTCTGCAGCGCGCGGGTCGCATCGAAGGCTTCGACGCGCTCGCGACCTTCGCGCCGTCGGCTGCGACCCAGCGGTCCCGACTCGCCGAGCGCGACGCCCTCGACCTGCCGTCGCGTCGCGCCGCTCTCGAGCAATCGCTGCGCGCGGCCGGGTTCGACATCGCGGCCTTCGCGGCCGCCCTCGACGCGTTCACGCGCCCCGCGCGGGAGATCGGGCCGAGCTCGGCCAGCGGCGACGACGCGTCGACCTGGCTCTTCGCTCGCCACGTGTCGTCCGATGCGCGCGGTCCGATCGTGGCGACCTACGTCCGTCCGACCGGCGACCCGACGGGCGACGCCGAGGTCCGCGACGCGATCCTGGCGGCCGACCCGGGTGCCGCGATCACGGGCTTCGATGCCATCGATCGGGCGCTCCGCGGCGCGCTCGCCAAGGACCTCGTTCTCGTCGGGGGCGTCGCGCTGGTCGTCGTGGCGATCGCGATGCGACTGGCGCTGCGGAGCGCGCGTCACGCGCTCGTCGCGCTCGCGACCCTGGCGTGCGAGATGGGGGTCGTCGGGCTGGCCATGCACGCGCTGTCCGTGCGCTGGCACGTATACGACGCGCTCGTCCTGCCGGTATTGTTCGGCGTCACGGTCGACGAGTCGATGTTCCTCCTTCACGCGGCGCGCGACCGCTCGATGAGCGAGGCGCTGCGCGAGCAAGGCCCCCTCGTCGCGGCGACGGCCCTGACGACGGCGGCGGGCTTCGCCGCGCTCGTCGCGTGCCGGTTCGACGGCCTCCGCGACCTCGGAGCCGTGGGCGCGATTGGCGTCCTGGCCGGCCTCGCGGCCGCGCTCGTCGTCGTGCCGGCGGCGGTGCGCGTGATCGCGCCGGCAGTCGGCGCTGCTCACTCGGGGATCCGGGAGTAGGCGAGGGCACCCCCTCTGGAAGCGTCTAGCGGGTAGGCCCGGCCGCGCTCGGCGAGCGAGAGATCAGACGCAGAGGCGCAGAGGGCGCCGAGGGAGAGCGGGTTTGATACCAGGCCTCGCGGCGCGCGCAGAAGACGAGACTTCGAACCCCAATCTCTTCTCTGCGCCCTCTGCGCCCTCTACGGCCAATCTCGCTCTCTCCCGAGCGCCGGGCGCCTCTACTCCGCCGACGCGATCACCTGCACGGGAAGCTCGGTCGTCTCCTGGTTGTTCATGAAGACGCGAAGGGTCGTCTGTCCGGTCGCGAGGCCGACGAGCACGAATTGCGATGCCTTCAGCGTCGGTGCGATGCTCGCCACGGTGGGATCGTCGACCGCGGCGGTCGCCGGCGTCGAGCTCTCGACGTTCGTATCGAAACCGAGCACGATTCCGACCGGGATCGTGGCGAGCCCCGGTGTGAAGCTGCCGGCAGGAGACGTGCCCACTGCCGTGAGTTCGACTCTCGTCGACGTCGTGCAGCCGCCCGCGGCGAAGACCGCGACGCCGAGCGCCATCCGCGTCATTCCGATTCGAGCTCGGTTCATGTCAGTTTTCTCCGCCGTCGCCGGGAAGGGCGTTGCTGAAACCATCGGGCTCGCCATCGACGGAAACGTCGGTGTCTCCGTCGAGCGCGCCATCTCCGGTTGCGTCGAATGCGCCGTCGCTCGGGCTCGCTTGGGCGCCGTCGTCATCGCTCGCGTCGAGAGGGGCCATCGGGAAGTCGACGTGCAGCGACGTCTGCACGTGCTGGCCGGCGCAGGACGCGGTGAGCGTCACGTCGCCCGTCGCGAGTCCGACGACGCTCGCGACGCGGCCCGTGCTGGTGACGGCGAGCACGGCGGGGTCGGACGCAGAGAATACGCACGCAATCGCGCCGCCGAGCGTCGCTCCGGTGCCGTCGCGCGGTACGACGGCGAACAGCGTGGGGGTCCCGTCGACCACTTTCGGCCCCGGCTCCTGGTACGCGAGCGACGCGACGGGCTGCGCCCGCACGTGGAAGAAGTCGATCACATCGGCGCCTGACGAGGCGATGAAGCCGAGCCAACCCGCCTGCACGAGCGCCCATCCTTGCGGCGTCGATTGCGCGAGGGCTGGCACGGCAGGCTGCGGGCCTCCCGAACTGTCCTGATCGATCGCGATCCGGAACGGCGCCGCGACCGCCACGTCCGGAACGATCGTCCGGTCGACGGCCGTGTCGCACCAGGCGTCGGGATCGGGATGCGATGTGTCGGCGTCGACGCCCCCGCACACGTAGTAGAAGCGCCCTCGCCCGAGGGCGCCAGCCTCCCCGATCGCGCTCGGGTCGCACGACCCCGACCCGCCCGTCGACATGCAGCCCGTTGCGACGAGAAGCACAGCGACGCGCCATCGGCGACGACCCCAAGCCATGGCTGAGGTGTAGCAGACGCACGGCCGTCGGGGTACCAGCCTTTCGTTTCGGCCCGGTTGCTGCGGGATTGCCATCGCACCGCATATCGAAATAGCTCATTTCGAAATTTTGATTCACTAAAGTCGTGGCCAAGCACGCGGCCGAAGCGATGACTTCCACTACCAGCAGCAGCAACAAATCGCTCAGTATCCCGCCCACTTCGCTCGAGACATCCGTCTTACGCGACTCGATGGAACGGCACCGGGTCAGTCTCGTCCAGCGGCTCGAAGGCGGAGAAGACGGTATCGACCTCGGGCGCGCCAACGCTCGCTTTCTCAATGCGTGCTTTCAGCTGGTGTTCGAGGGCGCGCGGCGGAGCCTGGGTCTTCCGAGCGGCGTGGCGCTCGCGGCGGTGGGCAGCTTCGGGCGCGGTGCGGTCGCGATTCACAGCGACGCCGACGTGGTGCTGATCGTCGACACGCACGTGGTGGGAACGGAAGAGGCGGGCGCGCTCGTCGAGGCGCTCCTCTATCCGTTGTGGGACGCGGGACTCGCCGTCGGCCATCAGGTCTTGAGCGCCGACGAGGTCGTGCCCCTCGCCGAAAAATATCTCGAGACCGCGACCGCTCTCCTCGATCTCAAGCTGCTCTCGGGCGACGCCACGCTCCTGTCTGCGCTCGTCACCCGCGCGAATCAGGGCCTCTTCGGCGACGAGCACCTCGGAACGTTCATCGATCGGCTCGAGGCCGAGACCGCGTCGCGTCGCGACCGCTTCGGCGGTTCGGTGTATCTCCTCGAACCCGACGTAAAGAACGGCGCGGGCGGGCTACGCGACGTCGACGGCATCCGCTGGGCCGCTCGGGCGCGCTATCGCATCGGTGAAGAAGCGCCGGTCCCGGTTCGCCGTGCTACGCGTGGGCCCTGGCACGAGCTCGTGCAGCTTGGGGTCCTCGTGGCCCGCGAGGCGACCGAGATCGCCGAGTCCGAGGAGTTCCTCTGGCGGGTGCGGAACCGCTTGCACGTGCGCGCCGGCCGCAAAGCCGACCGCCTCGGCTTCGAGGACCAGGAAATCCTCGCGGTCTCGATGGGCTACGGAGAAGACCGCGCGCTCGCCGCCGAGCGTCTGATGCAGGCGTTCTATCTCTGCGCGCGTACGGTGACCCGAGTGCGTTCGAGCCTCCTCGAGCGCCTGCGCCCGCAGCGCCGCCGCGACAAGCCGATTCCCACGCTCGAACTCGGCGGCGGCGTTCAGCTGTTCGACGGGCACGTCACGATCGGGGGCACAGCCGACATGCTGAAGGAACCCGTCATCGCGCTACGGGCCTTCGTCGCGCGCGTACGGCACCGCGCGCCGCTCCTGCCGTTCGCGCGCGACGCGATCAGCACCCTGGCCGACGACGCGGGGTGGTGCGAGCGCCTCCGTGCCACCCCGGAGGCGGCAGACCTTTTCGTCGAGCTCGTGTGCACCGTACCCGACCTCGGCGGGCCTCGCGGCTCCGTCGTGGGCGAGATGCACGACGCCGGGCTGCTCCTGGCGATGGTGCCCGAGTTTCGCCCCGTCACCGGCCGCGTGCACCACGACGTCTACCACGTGTACACCGTCGACGTTCACTCGGTGTCCGCCGTGGATCGACTGCGGCAGCTGGCGCGCGGAGAGCTCGCGCACGAGTTTCCGCTCGCGTCGCGCCTCGCCGCCGAGACGGCGCGTCCGCGTCCGCTCTTTCTAGCGACGCTCTTGCACGACGTGGGCAAGGGATACCCCGACGCCACGGGCTCACGAAAGAACCACTCGCGCGCCGGCGCGGAGCTCTGCGACGCCATCTTGCCGCGCCTTCGCCTCTCGCCCGAAGACGTGGCCGACGCGCGGCAGCTCGTTCGCGATCACCTGCTGATGTACCACGTCGCGACCCACCGCGATCTCGACGACATCACGACAATCGCCGAGTTCTGCCAGAGCCTGCGGGGTCGCGAGGGCCTCCGCGATCTCTACCTTCTCACCATGGTCGACGTGACGACCACGTCGCCAACGGCGATGACTTCGTGGAAGGCGCGGATGCTCGAGGAACTCTACTTCGCGTCCGAGGCGTACCTCACGGGGACGATCGCGGGCGCCGACACCGAGCGTCTCGCGCGCGTGGTCGACGCCGTGCACGCAGCGTGGACCGGACCGACCGCGCTGCTCGACGCGCTGCTCGCGTCTTTGCCCGAGAGGTACCTGCTCGCGAACCGGCCCGAGTCGATCGTCCAACACGCCCTCGCCGTGAGCGCGCGGGGCAAGCGGCCGGCGATGGTCGTGCCCGTTCCATCGCGCCATCCCGAGGCGGTGGAGCTGTGCGTCGTCGCCGACGATCGCCCGGGTCTTCTCGAGAGCATCGCTGCAGCGTTGACGGCGAACCGGCTCGAGGTCCTTTCGGCCGAGGTGTATTCGCACCCCGTCGGCGCCGAGCGAGAAGCGCTCGACCTCTTCTGGGTGCGCGATCGCGACGGGGGGACCGAGGGCGTCGACGACGCGCTGCCTCGGCTCTCGCGAGACCTCGAAGACGTGTGCTCGGGCCGGGTCACGGCCTCGGACCTCCTGCGGATGCGCACCGGCTCGCTCTCGCCGTGGCGCGAGCGGCCCAGCCCCGAGGTGCCGACCGAGATCTTGTTCGACAACCGTGCCTCGGCCAGGCACACGATCGTCGAGGTCTACGCCAAGGACCGGCGCGGTCTCTTGCACCGTCTGGCGCGCACGCTCTACGAGCTCAAGCTGTCGATCATGCTCTCCAAGATCAACACCGAGGGGGCTCGGGTCGCCGACGTCTTCTACGTGACCGAACTCGATGGCTCGAAGGTGGCTCCGGGCGCTCGCCATCAAGAGATCCACGACGCGCTCGTGCGGGCCGTGAGCGAGTAGCCAGGCCTCCGCCGCCCCGCGGTCTCGAGCGAGCGCGCGAGCGCCTCTGGATAGCCACGCCCGGCCGCGAGCTCCTCGCGATAGCGGCTGACAATGAAGAGCGAGTAGTCGATGGCGACGCCGAGCCCGGCGATCCCGCTCACGACGGCGAGCGCTCCGATAGACAAGCGCGCCGAGCCAGCCCATCCGCGCACTCTCTTAGCGCGCGTCACGACGCGCCGCCCGTGACGCACGAGCTGGCGTGGGCCGAGGTTGCGCCGCTCGCGGGCAAGCCCTACTTACCCTCGCGCTTCATGCCGAGCACCCCTTCGCTGACCTCGAGCCTCGGGGAACGTATGGGGCTGACCGCGCACGACCTGGCGCCGACCGCCGGGTCCCCCGCGGAGCTCGAGCCGCTGCCGTCTCTCTTGCCGCCCGAGGGCGTCGTCGCCGCGCGCGTTCGCGACGTCGCGGCGCGCGTGCGATCGGCGAAGGTGGGCACCGTCGACGTCTCCGGCGTCCGCGGCAGCGCGGGCGCGGCAGTCGCTGCGGCGGTTGCGCGCGACGGGCGGCGGGTGGTCTTCGTCACGGCCGATCTCGAGACCGCTCGCCGGGCGGCGCAAGACGTCGGCTTCTTCGTGCGCGGCGCGTCGGACGACGACGCCGAGGACACCGGCGAGGGCGACGTGCTGGTGTTCGCGGCGAGCGAGTCGTCGCCGTATGCCGACGTCAGCCCCGACCGCCGGTCGGCCATGAGCCGAATGGCGACGCTGTTCCACCTGGCGCACGATCGTCCGTGGCGCGTGCTGGTGGTGCCCGCGAGCGGGCTCACGCGCAAGGTGGTCCCGCGCAAGGAGCTCGCGAAGCGGGCCGATCGGATCGCGGTCGACTCCGAGATCGATCGCGACGGCCTCGTACGCTCGCTCTCCGAGTCGGGGTATCTGCGCGTTCCGGTCGTCGAAGACCCGGGCGGGTTCGCCGTGCGCGGCGCGCTCATCGACGTGTGGCCGCCGTCGACCGACTCGCCCGTTCGGGTCGAGCTGTACGGCGAGCTCGTGCTGTCGATGAAGCCCTTCGACCCGGTCGAGCAGAAGACGCGCAAAGACGCGGGCGAGCTCAAGGTGCTCTGGCTGCCGCCCGTTCGCGAGGTGATCCTCGAGGCGAGTACCATCGCTCGCGCGCGGGAGCGCGTGACGCAGCTCGCTGAAGCGATCGACTGGCCGACGACCAAGACCCGCGCTCTGCTCGACGACGTGACGAACGCGCGCGCCTTCTTCGGCGCCGAGGGATTCCTGCCCGCGTACTACGACGATCTCGACGGCCTCCTCGACTTCGTTCCCGGCGACGCGGTCGTCGTGCTCGACGACCCGCCGGGCCTCACGCAGGCGGTTCGCGGCGAGCTCGAACGCGCATCCCGCGACGTGGCCGAGAAGAGCGGCCCGAGCTTCTTGCCCACCGCGTTCTATCGCGAAGAGGCCGAGGTCGTCCGCGACCTCGAGGGGCACCGCGTGATCGCACTTCACCGCACCGTGATCGGCGGCGCGCCCGGCCCCGGCATGAGCGCCTTCGAGTCGACGCGCGATCCGCTCGACCTCGCGTCGTACGATCAGGAAGACCTCTCCCGCGCGGTCAAGGCGGCCCGTTCGTCGAAGGGAAAGAACGCCTCGCTGACTCCGCTCGTGAGGCGGCTGGCCAACTGGCAGAGCCACGGCCTGCGCGTCTTCATCACGGCGCGCGCCCAGACGCAGGCCGAGCGCATCGCGACGCTCCTTCGCCACCAGGGCGTCGAGTGCAAGCCGCGCCTCGCGGTATTCGATCCTGCCTGGCTCGCGGGGCCCACGAAGGGCGTGGAGATCGTCGTGGGTCCGCTCTCGCGAGGGGTGGTGCTGCCCTCGGAGGGCCTCGTCCTCGTCACCGAAGAGGAGATCTTCGGCGCGCGCGTCCACAGGCGAAAGGAGCGCGCCAGGACGAGCGACCCGAGTCGCCCCTTCATCGAGGACCTGCGGAGCCTCGCGCCCGGCGACTACGTCGTGCACGCCGAGCATGGCATCGGCCGCTACCAGGGACTCGTGCACAAGGCCATCCCCGGCGGGCACACCGTCGATCTCATCGCGATCGAGTACGGCGGCGGCGACAAGCTGTACCTGCCGGTCTGGCGTCTCAACCAGCTCGGCAAATACCTCGGCGGCGAGCACGGATCGCCCAAGCTCGACAAGCTCGGCGGGAGCACGTTCTCGAGGACCAAGGCCCGGGTCGCGCGCGAGGTCCGCAAGATGGCCGACGAGCTCCTCAAGCTCTACGCCGAGCGGCAGGCGCTCGAAGGCAATCCGCTCCCGCCGGCAGACGACGACTACCGCGCGTTCGAGGCGAGCTTTCCGTTCGACGAGACGGCCGACCAGGCGCGCGCCATCGACGACGTGAACCGCGACCTCGAAGCTGCGCGCCCCATGGACCGACTCGTCTGCGGCGACGTCGGCTTCGGGAAGACCGAGGTCGCGCTTCGAGCTGCGTTCCGCGCGGCGATGGCGGGTCGCCAGGTGGCGCTCCTGTGCCCGACGACGGTGCTCGCGCAGCAACACTACCGGACGTTCGAGTCGCGCGCGGCCGGATACCCCATCCACATCCGCGCGCTCTCGCGCTTCCAGACCAAGAAGGAGCAAGAAGACACGCTCATCGGCCTCAAGGAGGGGAAGGTCGACGTGGTGGTGGGCACGCACCGCTTGCTGTCGAAGGACGTGCACTTCAAGCACCTCGGTCTGCTCGTCGTCGACGAAGAGCAGCGCTTCGGCGTCTCGCACAAGGAGCGCATCAAGCAGATCCGCGCGCAGGTCGACGTCCTCACGCTGACGGCCACGCCCATTCCTCGCACCTTGCAGATGGCCGTGACGGGCCTGCGCGACCTCTCGCTCATCACCACGGCGCCGATCGATCGCCGCGCCGTCAGGACGGTCGTGACCCGATCGGACGACCAGGTCGTGCGCGAAGCCGTGACCCGCGAGCTCTCGCGCGGAGGGCAGTGCTTCTACGTCTACAACCGCATCGACAAGCTCTACGAGAAAGCGCAGCGCCTCCAGGAGCTCGTGCCCACGGCGCGCATCGCGGTGGCCCACGGGCAGATGGGCGAGGCGGCGCTCGAAGAGGCGATGCTCGACTTCGTCGAGGGGCGCTACGACATCCTGGTGTCGACCGCGATCGTCGAGAGCGGTCTCGACATCCCGCGCGCGAACACGATGATCATCGACCGGGCCGATCTCTTCGGCCTCGCGCAGCTCTATCAGCTACGTGGCCGGGTCGGCCGGAGCCGCGAGCGCGCTTATTGCTACCTGGTCGTGCCCCCGGCGAACGCGATGACCGACGAGGCGCGCGCGCGCATCGAGGCGCTCGAGCGACATACCGAGCTTGGCAGCGGGTTCCAGATCGCGTCGCTCGACCTCGAGCTCCGCGGCGCCGGTGACCTGCTCGGCGGCGAGCAGTCGGGCAACGTCGCGAGCGTCGGCTTCGAGATGTTCTGCCGCATGCTCGACGAGGCGGTCCACGAGATGCGCGGCGACGAGGTCGCGCACGACGTCGATACCGAGTTGAGCTTCGACGTCGAAGCGCTCCTGCCCGAGGACTACGTGACCGACGTCGGCGTACGCCTGTCGCTCTACAAGCGCCTCGCGAGCGCGACCGACGAAGGGCACGTGACGGAGATCGCCGCCGAGATGGAAGACCGCTTCGGGGCTCCGCCCGACGAGGCGCGCCGGCTGGTGAAGCTGATGGCGCTCAAGACCGAGCTGCGCCGGCTGCGCGCCCTCGGCTGCGAAGCGAACGCGCGGGTCGTGACCCTGCATCTTCGCGACGACACCCCGCTCGACCCGGCGAAGATCACGGTGCTGATGCGCACGTCACGCGGCGCCTGGAAGCTGACCCCCGATATGCGATTGACCCGGCGCTTCGCGAACGGCGGCGACGGCATCGCCAACGCCGAAAGCGCCCTCGCCGAGCTCGCGGGATCGATGAAAGACTGACAGGCGCGAGAGGAATCCACGGAAACCCCCCATTTCGCGGGCTATGCCGGTGCGGGTCTGACTTTCGCGCACAATATCGAGCGGCCCCATGCAGTTAGCATGGTCTCTAGTCCGCGGAGCGGTCATCATGTCGCGCATGGGAAACGACCGGGGAGAGGTCAGGACCGGCGGCGACGGAGCAGCGCGAGGGGCGCGAGGCGCGCGAGGCGAACGAGGGCAACGCCGGGAGCTTCAATCGCGGGGCGCGGTGCCCCCGCCGACGCCGGCTCTGGAAGGCGACTTCGAGCGCGCCTTCGCCGACGCCCTCCGCGACATCCTCCTCCACGAACGGCGACGCGCGGCAGCTTGAGAGTCGCCTGATCGCAAACGGGGGCAAACGAGGCAAAGCGGGAGGGTGCGCCTGCCGCGGCCGGTCTAGACTGCCAGCCCCCATGTCCACCCTCAAAGGCAAGACTCTCTTCATCACCGGCGCGAGTCGTGGCATCGGTAAGGCCATCGGGCTCCGCGCGGCACGCGACGGCGCGAACGTCGTCATCGCGGCCAAGACCGATCAACCCCACCCCAAGCTCGCGGGGACGATTCACACCGCCGCCGAAGAGATCGAGAAGGCCGGGGGCCGGGCGCTCGCGTGCGTGGTCGACGTCCGGTCCGAAGACCAGATCAAGGCGGCGGTCGAGGCCGCGGTCAAGAAGTTCGGCGGCATCGACATCCTCGTCAACAACGCGAGCGCCATCCAGCTCACGGGCACCACCGACACGCCGATGAAGCGCTACGATCTGATGCACCAGATCAACACGCGCGGAACGTTTGCGTGCTCGCAGGCGTGCGTCCCGTATCTGCTCGAGGCCGCGAACCCCCACGTCTTGAATCTCTCGCCGCCCCTCGACATGCAGGAGAAGTGGTTCGCGCCGCACGTGGCCTACACGATGGCGAAGTTCGGCATGAGCATGTGCGTGCTCGGAATGGCGGGCGAGTACCGCTCGGCGGGCATCGCGTTCAACGCGCTCTGGCCCCGCACGGTCATCGCAACCGCCGCGGTGCAGAATCTCCTCGGGGGCGACGCGACGATCCGCGGCAGCCGCACGCCCGAGATCATGTCCGACGCGGCGTACGTCATCCTCACGAAGCCGAGCCGCGAGTGCACCGGCAACTTCTTCATCGACGACGACGTCCTTCGTGCCACCGGCGTCACCGACCTCGCGAAATACCAGCAGGTCCCTGGCGCCGAACTCATCCCCGACTTCTTCGTCTAGTCGGCGATGGACGAAGCCGAAGTGCGCGCGATGCGCCGGGAGATCCTCGACGACGTCGGCGCGATCCTGCGCGAAGAGCTGGCTGCCGGCGAGTGGGGGCGCGTGCTCGTCGAGGTCGTTCGCGGACCCGACGGAGCCCCCGTCGTCTCCGGCATCGACGTCGACGAGCTCTTCGGCGACGAAGCCCGGGTCGACGAGACCTTCGGCGGCGAGCGCGTGCGCGGCGTCCTCCCGGTCCTCGCGAAGGCCGTCGAGGCGCTCTGCGCGCTCGACGAGCTCGACCTCGACGACGTGCGCGGCGGCACGTTCGTTCGCATGCCCGACGAGCGCTTCGGCTGGCTACCGTCGCTCGTGCGGGCGCCCAGCGTCGCGCTCGATCGGGAGCGCGACGAGCTCGTGGCGACGCTCCGCGCGAAGAACGACGCGTTCCACGAGCGCTTCGGCCGCCCCGCCAGCGATCGAATGGGCATCGATCTCGGAGCCGAGAAGGCAGCGTGGCTGGTCTCCGGCCGCGCTCCGATGCGCGCGCGGGCCACGCTGCTCGGCACGTACGCCCCTCGAGCGCGGACATGGGGCTGGGGCAGCTCGAACCCCCACGCCCCCGAGGCCGTGCGCCGCCCGTCGGCCGCCCTCGTCGACGCCATCGAGGAGCGCGATCTCTGGGAGCTGTCGACGCCGGTCTTCCCGACCGACGAGCTCACTGCCTGGGCGATCGCGGCGTTCGTTCTCGACCGCGCCAAGGGCGACGCCGTCGTCTGCGTTCCCGACGGCGAGGGCCTCGTCTTCGTGTTGATGCGCGACGTCACCGCGGACTGAGCGAACCGGCGCCGGCGGCGCTCGACCGTCAGTGCGGCCGGCGACGAGCGATGGACGCAAGGCTCGGCTTGGTGACGCCCTCGGCCCCCTGGGCCGCAAAGTAGGCGCGGAGCATCTCGCGAGCGACGACGTTCGCTTTGACCTGCCAGGTCGGGCCGTTGACGACCAGCGCCGCGACCGCCACTTGCCGCTCCGACGGCCCCGGGTGCATCGGCGCGAACCCGGTGAACCACGTGTAGTAGCGATGCGTCTCGGCGTCGGTCAGCGTGCCCGTCTTGCCCGCGACCTCGATCTTGGGCAGGAACGTCGCGCCGCGGAGATCGTGAAACGCGTGCCAGCTCGTGCCTTCGCTGACGGTGTGGGCCATCATCGCCGCCAGCTGATCGGCCGTCTCGCGCGCCAGCGCGCGGTGGGTCGCGGGCTCGTCGGGCGCGGTCCAGACGACGGCTCCCGCGGTCGACACGACCTTCTCGACGATGCTCGGGCGCACGGCGTCGCCGCCGCGGGCAACGATGGCGCTCAGCTCCGCGGCCTGCATGGGCGAGAGCGTGGTGTTCCAGAACCCCGCCGCCGTTCGCGCGAACTCGAGCGGTTCGGTCGGAACGTGCAGCGCGCTCGCCTGCACGGGCACGTCGAACGGGACCCCCTGACCGTAGCCTAGCCGGCGGGCCATGGCTTCGAGCTGCAGGGGCTCGAGGTGCTCGCTCGCGAGCCGCGCGAAGACCGTGTTGATGCTGCGACCCATCGCGCCCGCGAGCGTCGTGCACCAGCGGTCGCGCCGCGGATCGTCGATCAGGTCGATCGAATTGATACGCGACTCGCCGCCCGAGTAACACTGCGGCGTGTCGGGAGCGAGGTGCGCATCCTCGATGAGCGCCGCGGCGGTCACGATCTTGAAGACGCTCGCGCTCGGGGCCGTCGCCTCGGCGCAGAGATCGCGCGAAGGTCCGCCGTCGACGTGGCTCGCGTACACGAGCAAGTGACCGGTGGCGACGTCCATCACGACCAAAGCGCCCTCGGGCAAGTGGTGCGCGCTCATCAGCCCGAGCGCGGTTCGCTGCAGGTCGGTGTCGAGCGTCAGTCGGGCAGAGCCCGCGCTCGCGGGGGCGAGCGAACCGGTGGCGTCCGCCGTGATGCGCGACAGATCGAGCCCGGCGAGCGGCGCGAGCGGGGCGCGCGTCGCCTGAGCTTCGTCGTGCGCGTCGCCATGACCGACCGGGTCGACCTGCAAGATCGCGGGGGCACCGCTCGCCGCGGCCGCCGGCCCGTCGGCGTGGCGGTGCCAGCCGCGGCTCGCAGACCACAATCCGGCGGTCAGCAGCGAGGCGGCCGCCAGGCCCACGAGGCTCGCGAGAACGGGCCGGCCACGCATCGAGGCACGCATCGGCCCCATCGAATGGCACGACCGAGCGGATGCGGGCAAGAAAGGAGCACCGGGCGTATAGGTCTAGGCGTATGCCCCACGCCAGGTCGGTCGCGTTCGCCGTCGCGCTCCTCTTCGCAGCCCCTTCTCTTCTCGAGGCGCCTCTCCTCGCGTCGCCGCCGCCGGGATCGCCTGCGGGGCCGGCGGCCGCGACCGCGTCGGCCGCGACCGCCCCTGCTCCGGCGCCCGCGCAGGTCTCCGCCTCGGTGCCTGCCGGCGGCGGCCTGCCAGCGCTCGACCTCAAGGTCGACCTCGCGCGGGGCGTGGTGAACGCGAACGGCGTCGAATCGCCGGTTCCGATCCAGCGCGGCGCGCTTCCGCCCGAGAGCCAAGTCGTGGTCGAGGTCGTCGCCATCGGCGAGGGCAAGCAGGTCGTTCACGTTCGCGTGCCGACGCGCGATGCCGATGGCGAGAACGGCCCCGCCTGGGAGGGCATCTTCGCGCCAGGCCGCAGAGACCCGATCTTCGCGGGCATGACGGGGCCGACCGCCGGCGACCCCGGCGAGCGAACCGGCAAGGCGATCCGCGTCGTCCCCAACGGCGCCACGAGCTTCATCCTGGTCGGTGACACGCGCGAAGACCTGGGAATCTGCGGCCAGTCCGCGACCTTGCTCGATCCACTCGCGCTCTATCCGGGCTCGCTCGAGCTCCGGCCGGCGACCGCGCAGCGGCTGAGCGCCGAGCAGCAGGCGAGCGCCGAGGCGGTCACCGCGACCGTCGTGACGGCCAAGACCGCGGCGACCGACGCGCCGCTCGCGCGCCTGCTCGTCGCGCGAGGTTCGAGCGTCGTCGGGTCTCGAGGCGCCGAGCTCACCGACGGCGACCCGGCCACGATCTGGCGCGAGGCGCGACCCGGCGTCGGGCAGGGCGAGTTCGTCGTGATGTCGGCCCCGAGGGGCGTGCCCATCACCCGCGTCGACGTGATCGTGTCTCCGCCCGACGCCGCCAGCGGCGCGGCCGATGCGAAGACGGCGAACCGCGCCGGACCCAAGACGTTCTATCTGGTGACGACGACGGGCGTGGTCGAGGTGACGCTGCCCACCGACGGGTGGCTGAAGGCCGGCTCGACGTACGAGGTCGTCTTCCCGAAGCCGCTCGAGACTTCGTGTATGGCGCTCGTGCTCGACGGCGCGTTCACGAGAGGTCTCGCGCACCCGGACGTCGGCGTCGCCGAGCTCCGGGCCTACAGCGAGTTCGACGCGCCCGGCGCCACCCTCGACGACGTGGCCAAGCGACTCTCGAGCGAGCGCGGGGTCGCTGCCGCGCAGCTCCTCGAGCGCGCGGGGGAGGGGGCGCTCGCTGCCGTGACGAACGCGTACGACGGCCTCGACCCTCGCGGACGGGCCCTGGCCATCGACGTCGCAACGAGCCACGAGAAGTGCGAAGAATCCGCGCCTCTCCTCGCCCGTGGGCTCTGCGAGCCCGAGGGGCAGGCGCCTCGCAAGGCGCGCGAGAAGCTCGAACGCTGCAGGGGCGGCGCCCCGGCGCTGGCGCAGCGGCTTCGAGACGACGCCGGGTCTCGCGCGTGCCTGGCGCCGGTGCTGGCGTCGATCGCGCCCACGCTGGCCCTCGCGCCCCTCGCGGACGCTCTCGCGTCCACGGGAGAAGACGACCATGATACACGCGCGATCCTTCGCGACTCGTTCGCCCACGCGCTGGTCACGGCGCCGCCTGGCCCCCTCGCGGCGCTCCTCGGCGACCCGAAGCTCAGCGCGGCCGGGCGTCTCGAGCTCCTGCGCTCCGCCGGCGATCGCGTGGCCGAAGCGCCCGCCGAGAGCGAGGCGACGGTCACCGAGCTCTTGACCGGTGCGCCACCCATGCGACTGCGCTACCTCGTGCTCGGGCCGCTCGGCGAGCTGGCGCGCGCTGGCGACCGAGCCGCGGCCGCGCGCATCGCCGACGCCATCGCACGCGACCCCGACTGGCCGGTTCGCGCTCGTGCGGCGGGCCTCGGGCGAGGGCTGCCCGAGGCGCTCGCTCCGCTGGTGGCGGCTGCCCGCGATCCGGAGCCGCGCGTGCGCGAAGCTGCCCTCGGCGCGCTCTCGAGCACGGCGTCCGCCGACGCCGTTCGCGCCGCCGTCGATGCCCTCGCGAAGGACGGGCGTCTCCGGCAAGACGAGTGGTGGTTCGTGAAGGCCCAGGGCATCGCGCTGCTGGTGAACGCGCCGCCGTCGAGGGAGACCGACGCCGCGCTGGGGGCGGCCCTTCGCGACGGGTCCGTGCGCGTCCGCGAAGGGGCCCTCGCCGCGCTCGCGAAGCGACGGGCCTCGTCGTGGCGCGGCCCCATCAACGATCGCCTCGACGACCCCGGCGAAGAGCCGACCGTGCGCGCAGCCGCGGCGCGCGCGCTCGGGGGCGTGTGCGACGACGATCGCGACACGATCGAGCGGTTGACGGCGTATGCGCGCGCTCTCGCGAGCCCCACCGCCGAAGAAGACGCGCGGCAGATCGGCTACGGGGCCCTCCTCGGGCTGGCGGCGCTCCAGCCCCGCGACCTGCGCGCTCGTCTGTCGCCTCTTCTGGCTGCTTCGGCGCCGCCTTACGCTCGGGCTGCGGCGGAGGAGGCGCTCGCCGCGCATCCGGTGTGCCGCTGAGGCGACCTCGTCAACCCGAGCGCAGGCAAGAATTCGCTCCTTTCCCCCTCGACGAGCGCGCGTTGTCCGTTATAGTAGACGTACCGCCATGAGCGACATCGAGCGAATCTCCTCTGCAGACGCGAGCGCCAGGCTTTCGGACGGGTGGACGTACGTCGACGTGCGGACCGTCGAAGAGTTCGAGGCCGGTCACCCGGCCGGCTCGCAGAACGTGCCGTGGCAGCTCCGGAACGGCAACAACCCCGACTTCATCCGCGCGATGAAGGCGGCCTTCGCCGACGACGCTAAAATCATCCTCGGCTGCAAGGGCGGCGTGCGGAGCCTGAAGGCCGCCCAGGCGCTGGTCGCCGCGGGCTTCACCAACGTCGTGGATCAGCGCGCCGGGTGGGACGGCGCGCGCAGCCCCTTCGGCCAGGTGCTCGAGAAGGGCTGGCTCCAGCTCGCGCTCCCGCGCGAAGACGGAGCGCCCGCCGGTCGCTCGTGGATCGACCTCCGCTCGAAGGCCGCCCAGGCCGCCGAATAGCCGCGAAGAGCGCTCCTAGAGGCCGGCGTCCGGCCTTCGCGCGCCGTCGTAGTCCTTTGCGGCTCGCTCGACGACCTCGAGGTCGCGGGCGGCCCGCTCGGCTTCCGCGGCGAGTTCTGCGGTGAACGTCGTCAGGCCCCAGATCCCGTTCTCACGCCGGCGAAATGCGTAGCGGGTCCCGCGCCCCGTGATCACCGTCGCTCGCTCCCCCTGGATCTCGGCGCCCGCGGCGCCCGAGAGATCGCGCTCGAGGCGAGCGATCCACCCCCGCTGCTGGGCGAGGAGGGCGAATACGTCGGCCCCGTCGTGGGCGCCCGCTTCCTCGATCCACCCGGCGAGCAGCCTTTGCCGCTCATCCGAGGGATAACTCGCGCGGACTCGCTCGCACGCCTCCTTGCGCTGGTCGCGAATCGTGTACGACGCCCACTGCGCTTCGGTCTCGAGATAGGGGAACGCGTCTCGTACGCGGTGCTCGCTCACGGCCAGCACGAGGCGCAGGTACGCGCCTTCGGGGGTCGTATCGGCCGGGAACGGGCGCCGATTGATCAGGTGCTCGCCCGCGGCCACGAGGCACCCGACGAGGGCGACGGCGACGAGGATCGGCCAGCGGCGCACGCGCCTGCCATAGCACGCGAGACTGGACTAGATCGGGAGCATGAGGTCCGGCGTCCGCGTGCTCGTGGTGGTTCCGGCGTGGGACGAGGCCCCGCGGATCGCGCGCGTCGTGCGAGGGATGCCGACCTGGGTAGACGCGATCGTCGTCGTCGACGACGCCAGCACCGACGGGACGGCCGACGCCGCACGCGACGTGGGGGACGCGCGCGTCGAGATCGCACAGCACGCGCGCAACCGCGGCGTGGGCGCGGCGATCGCCACGGGGTACTTCAGGGCGCTCGCCGAAGGGGGTTCGCCGCGCGACGCGTTCGTCGTCATGGCCGGCGACGGGCAGATGGATCCCGTCGACTTGCCGCGACTCGTGGACCCCGTTGCGACCGGCCACGCCGACTACGTCAAAGGCGATCGCTTTGGCGGGCCGGGCGCCGCGCGAACCATGCCCCTCGGACGGCGCCTCGGCGGCCTGGTCTTCTCGTGGGCCACCGCGCGCGCCATCGGGCGGCCCATTGGCGACAGCCAGTGCGGGTACACCGCCATCGCGCGCGACGCGTGCGCACGGCTCGATCTCGACGCCCTCTGGCCTCGCTACGGGTACCCCAACGACATCCTCTCCCAGCTCGCCGTCCGGGGCCTGCGGATCGCCGAGGTCCCCGTTCGTGCGGTCTATGCCGACGAGGTCAGCCGCCTCAAGCTCCGGCACGTGCCCATCGTCGCCGGGCTCATCGTGCGCGCGGCCGCGCGGCGCTTCTCAGGATTCGCCGCCGAGCGCCCGGTCGAGGATAGCCGGGACGTGGGCCAGCGCGTGATCGAGATCGAATAGCTTCGCGATCCGCGCCGTGGTGAGCTTCGCCGTCACGTCGGCGTCGGCGGCGAGCAGATCGCGGAAGCGCGCCTCTCCGTACCAAGCGCGCATCGCGTTCCGCTGCACGAGCACGTACGCCTCTTGCCGCGGCATGCCCGCCTCCACGAGAGCCAGGAGGATCGCCTCGCTGAAGTAGAGCTCCGCGGCGCGATCGAGGTTCTTCTTCGCGTTCTCGGGGTACACGACGAGCCCCGAGATGAGCGAGGCGGTGCGGTCCAGCATGAAGGCGAGCGTCGCCGTCGCGTCGGGTCCGATCATCCGTTCGACGGACGAGTGCGAGATGTCGCGCTCGTGCCAGAGGGCCACGTCTTCGAGCGCGGGCGCGACGGCGGCGCGAACGATGCGGGCCAGGCCGCAGAGGTTCTCGCTCAAGATGGGGTTTCGCTTGTGAGGCATGGCGCTCGAGCCCTTCTGCCCGAGCGTGAACGCCTCTTCGGCCTCGCCCACCTCGCTTCGCTGCCAGTGGCGCACGTTCGTCGCGAGCCGCTCGATCGCCGCGGCGACCAGCGCCAGCGCCGCGAAGTACGCCGCGTGGCGGTCGCGCGCGACCACCTGCGTCGCCACCGTCTCCGCCCCGAGTCCGAGCGCCGTGAGCGCTCGCTTCTCGATGGCGGGCGAGAGGTGCGCGTACGTTCCGACGGCGCCTGCGATCTTTCCGACCGCGATCTCGCGTCTCGCGGCCTCGAGTCGCCCGCGCCCGCGCGTGATCTCGGCGTGATGCCCGGCGAGCGCGAGACCGAAGGTGACGGGTTCGGCGAAGATTCCGTGGCTGCGCCCGATCATCGGCGTCTTCGCGTGCTCTCGCGCGCGGGTGCTCAACGCGGCGAGGACCTTCTCGCACCGCACGATCAGCTTGTCGGCCGCGTCGCGCATGAGAATCGCGAGGGACGTGTCGAGCACGTCGCTCGAGGTCATCCCACGATGGAGCCAGCGCGCCTCGATGCCCGCGAGCTCTTCGACGTGCGTCAGAAAGGCGATGACGTCGTGCTTCGTCGTCCGTTCGATCTCGTCGATGCGCGCGGGGTCGAGGGCGATCTTCTTGGCGCGGATCGAGGCCGCCGTGCCGCGCGGGACGAGGTCGGCCTCTTCCATGGCGTCGCACGCGGCCAGCTCGACCTCGAGCCAGACCGCGAAGCGGCGCGCAGGGGACCAGAGCTCGGCGAAGTCGGCGGGGGTGTAGCGAGGGATCACGCCGGGGCCGTACCACAGGTTGCGTGCAGCGACACGCCTCGACCGGCGCCGTGGTCGAGTGTGCCGGGCCCGCGGTCGAGCGCCAGGCAAGCGCGGGACGAGCGCTAGGCGCGCCCGTAGACCGGCAGCGCCGCGCCGCTGATGTCGCGGGCGGCATCGCTCAAGAGGAACGCGACGACCCCCGCGGCCGACTCGAGCGACACCCACGTCGAGGCGTCGACCGTTGGCATCGCCGCGCGGTTCGCGGGCGTGTCCATCGTGCTCAGATCGGAAGAGCACACGTCTGAACTCCAGTCACTTAGGCATCT
>CALFNG010000160.1 GCA_937902985.1 uncultured Myxococcales bacterium | reverse complement strand
CCGGATCAAACTGCGCCGCCTCTACCCTTCCATGTCGTAGATTCGAGGTACTAGTCTCGCTCGCCCGGGAGCGATCTAGGGGCCGGCGCACGGGCCCCCGTCGTCGCATCCGAGGCCGCCGTCGATCGGGGGAGCCCCCGCGTCGGCGCCGGCCTCGTTGCCCGCTTCGGGAGGGATCGATTGCGCATCGAACAGCGTAGCGACGGCGTCGAGGTGCTCGGGGCCCGGCGTGTCGATGGGCGCACAGGCCGCCCCCGCGACCGGAAGCAACGTCACGCACGCCGCGATCGCGAACCGTTTCCTTTGACGCCGGGGCGAATCTACCGCCATGACCACGAGGTTACAACGGACGGCGCCCCGACGGAGCGGCCTCCGCTCGGCGGCCATCGACCGATGTCGCGCGAGGGTGCATCCGGCTCAAATCGTGGACGCCCGACGACAGCCGGCCCCGCGGTGCGCGCGCCATGACGTGCTCGTACAGGGCCTCGTGCTCGCGAGCCATCCGGAGGGACGACCACTTCTCGCGGGCACGCTCGCGGCATCGCTCGCGGTCGAAGGTATCGAGCTGGCGAATGCGCGCAGCCATCTCGGCGACGTCGCGGACGATGAAGCCCGTCACCCCCTCTTCGATGACCTCGGCCACGCTTCCGTGCGGAAAGCCGATGACGGGCGTGCCCACGAGCATCGACTCGATCATGACGAGACCGAACGGCTCTTCCCAGTCGATCGGGAAGAGCATCGCCCGGGCGTCCCGGAGGAGCGACAGCTTGGGCGCGTGCGACAGCTCGCCGAGCCACTCGACGCCGCCGGTTCCGTCTTCGAGGCGCGGCTTCACCTCGCGCTCGAAGAACGGCCGGTCCGGCGGGTGCACCCCGCCTCCCATGCGCACGGTGACCCCGGCGCGTCGCGCGGCGTCGATGGCGAAGTGCGGCCCCTTCTCGGGCGCAAAGCGACCGAGAAAGGCGACGTACCCGCCGTTGCCACGCCCTGCTTCGTAGAGGTCGGGGTCGAGGCCGTGCAAGATGATCTCGTCGACGGGAATCTCGGGAATGAGCTCGGCCTGCCGCCGCGAGATGCCGACGTACGTCGCGTTCGGGAAGTCGCGATAGAGATCGATGAGCCGCTCGTCGCGACAATGGTGGATCGTATAGACCGTTCGAATCGAGGGCGCGATCGAGGCGAACGCGAGCGACGGCGCCTGGTGGGTGTGGACGATGTCGAACGCCGCCGAGGGCGCCGTGATGGCTTGCCAGGCGTGTGCCGCGTGCCGGAGTTCGGCGGACTCGTAAGGGGGCCAGACCGGCTTCTCGAATCGCCACTGAAGCTTGCCGGAAGGCTCCGAGTCGCCCGTGGCGAACGTAGTGACGTCGTGCCCGAGCCGCGTCAGGTTCTTTGCCAGCTCGGCAACGACGAGCTCCGTGCCCCCGTAGGCGCGCGGGGGAACGGATACGGCACACGATGAAACGAGCGCGATGCGCATTGCGTACTCCTGCGTCGAGCGACGCGTCGGCTGAGATCGAACAGTCGGAGCAGAAGCACGTATCGTTCCCGCGGGCCTTCACGCGGCCGGCGGCGAAAGTGGCTCGCCGTCGGGCCCTCGGTGTCCCTCCTTTGCCTCGCCCCCTTCCCGCGGTGAGTCGAAATCGCCCGAGTCGCGAGGAGAGCGAGGCGGCTGGGGCGTTTGCGTCGCGAGCGCGTGCAGCCGCGCGAAGGCGCTGTCGCCGTCGGCGAGGAGCTTCTCGGGCGTCCCGTCTTCGATGATGCGGCCGGCGTCGAAGACCAGCACGCGGTCGACCGATCGTAGCGTCGATAGCCGGTGCGCAACGATGAACGTCGTGCGTCCAGCGCACAGCGCCGCGAGGTCTCGCTCGAGCCGCGCTTCGGTCTGGAGGTCGAGCGCGCTCGTTGGCTCGTCGAGCACCACGATGGCGGGGTTTCGCAAGAAGAGGCGCGCGAGCGCGATCCGCTGGCGCTGCCCGCCCGAGAGCCGCCCGCCGCGTTCTCCGCAGGGGGCGTCGTATCCGCCTTCGAGCCGCTCGATGAAGTCCGCGGCCTGCGCGCGCTTTGCCGCCGCTTCGACCTGCGCGTCGGTGGCGCTCGGCCTGCCGAAGCGGATGTTCTCGCGAACCGACGTGTCCCAGAGGAAAGCCTCCTGGCTCATGATGGCGGTCGCGCGGCGAAGCGGGCGGAGGCCGACGTCAGGGAGCATCGACCCGTCGTAGAAGATCTGCCCCGACGTGGGCTGGTAGAAGCCGAGCAAGAGGTCGAGCATCGTGCTCTTGCCCGCGCCGCTCTCACCCACGAGGCCGACCCTTTGCCCCGCCGGCACGTGGAGCGACACGTCCGAGAGCGCGCTCCGCGTCTGACCGGGGTACGTGAAGCTCACGTCACGGAAGACCACGTCGCCGCGGAGCGTGACCGCCCGCCGCGGGTGCCGCGGGTGCCGATAGGCCTCGAGCTCCTGCGAGTCGAGGACCGCGAGCACCGCTTCGAGGTGCGGTCGCGCCTTGGTCCACTCTTCGTAGGCGTTCGAGAAGGCCGAGAAGCCGCACTGCACGTAGGCGAGCAGCCCCACGAAGGCGACGATCTGTCCGATCGATACGCGCCCGTGCACGTAGAGATACCCGCCGAACGACGCGACGAGCACCGGCACATAGAGCGAGATTAGGTCGACCCGGAGGAGCTGCCCGCGCAACGCCAGGGTGGCGCGGAGCCCCGCGTCACGCAACGCGTCGATCTGCCGAACGATCCCGTCGGTGACGTGCCGCTCGTTGCCGAAGCTCTTGACGACGCGAATGCCGGAGATGAGCTCGACGATTCGCTCCGAGAAGCCTTCGCCCCGCGCCTGCACACGAGCCTGGAGGCGGCGCGCCCGCCGCCGCGGGAGGTACACGAGCAACAGTTGCAGCGGCACCAGAGTGATGGCGATCCAGGCGAGCTGCGCGTTCGCGATGAAGAGGTACACGAGGGTGGCGGCGCCCACCGCCACGTTCACGATGAGCGCGTTGCTCACGTGCTCGAGGAAGACCTCGACCCGGTTCATGTCGAGGGTCATCTGGTTCGAGAGCGCGCCCGTGCCCCTCGCCGCGAAGAACGAGACCGACAGGCGCTGCATCTGGTCGACGACGAGCCGGCGCAGCCGCGCAATCGTCGCCCGCACGAGCCGCTGGGCGTTCACATACGCCGCGAGCGCGAATGCCCCGTGGATGGGCAAGAGCGCCAGGTTCGCGAGCGCGTAGTAGCCGATGAAGTCGAGCCGGCGCGCGGGGAGGATCCGGTCGATGAAATAGCCGAGACCCGCCGCGAACGGGATATGCGAGACGGCCTGGAGCACCTGCCAGAGGGCCCCCCAGGCGATGACCTTCGGCTCGACCCGCAGCAGCGTCCAGAGGCGGAAGAGGGCGCCCCGGTGCTGCGTCTGCGTCAGCGCGAGGAGACTCGGCCGGGGCAACTGGCCCTGCGAAACGTCGACGATCGAGACCACGCGGTCACGTACGGCCGGGACGCCAGGGAGAGTCGGCGTCGACGGAGCGTCGGCGAGCACATGCAGCGGCTCTCGAGGTAGAGATGCGGACGACGGGTCTGGTTTCTTCATGAAGAAGTGCGGACACGAAACAGAGACGAAACGAGAGAGGCCAAACGCGCTCCGGAAGAGCGAGAACGAGATGCCAGCAAGAGCCGAGGCACCAAGTGCGTAAGCAAATCACGCACCGCGTCGAAACCGTGAAAACGTGCCTCCGGACGGCCGCTCCCGCCGAGTTCGGTTGTGGCGCCAGGGCTCGCTGTGGCCGGCGTGCACATCCCCGGCATGCAGCCGGACTGCGGGCGCCCGGGAGCTTCGCGTAGACTGCGTGACGTTATGCGCGCCTCGGCGATGCGGTACCTTGGCCTTGCCGCCGACTCGACAAGGGAAGCGGCGTGGCTCGCGCGGCCGTGGAGCTCTCGCTGGCCCTCTCGAACCTGGTCGGGATCGGCGACGCCGAGAACGACCACACCCTCCTTCGCGCGTGCGGGCTGGGTGTCGCGGTCGCGAACGCGCTCGATTCCCTCAAGGATCAAGCCGACCTCGTCACGCACGGCGAGCGAGGCGAGGGCGTCGCGCAGCTCATCGACCGCATGATCGTCGACGACCTCGCCGGCGTAGCCCCGCGGCCGAGGAGCGCCATCGGCGTCGTGCCGCACGAGACGGACGCCCGGACCCCGCGAAAGTTGCCCACGTGACCGCCGCTCCCGTCTGCCGCGGCTGCCGCGCCAGCCGCGATCAGCCGAAGCCCGCGACGGCGTGCGGCACGTAGGGCTCTTCGAGCCGTGCGACCTCGTCGTCGGAGAGCTTCACCGAGAGCGCGGCGACCGCGTCGTCCAGATGCTGCATCTTGGTCGCCCCGATGATGGGAGAAGCGACGCCCTTTTGCCGGAGCAGCCACGCGAGCGCGACCTGCGCGTTCGGCACGCCGCGGGCCTCGGCAACGGCGTCCACGCGCGCGAGCACGGGCACGTCGAGGCTGGCCGAGGCGCCGTAGACGGAGTTGCCGAAGCCGTCGGTCTTGGAACGCGAAGTCGCCTCGGGCGACGAAGCGCCGCGAGCGAGGCGTCCGCGCGCGAGGGGGCTCCACGGGATGAGGCCGACGCCGCGGTCCTGGCAGAGGCCGTTCATCTCGCGCTCTTCTTCGCGATAGAGCAGGTTGTAGTGGTTCTGCATCGACACGAACCTCGTCCACCCGTGACGCTCGGCCAGATAAAGGGCCTTGCTGAACTGCCAACCGTACATCGACGACGCACCGAGGTAGCGGACCTTGCCAGCGCGCACGACGTCGTGCAGCGCCTCGAGCGTCTCTTCGATGGGCGTCGTGTAGTCCCAGCGGTGAATCTGATAGAGATCGACGTAGTCCGTGCCCAGCCGCCGGAGGCTCGCGTCGAGTTCGTGAAAAATGGCCTTCCGCGACAGGCCGTGACCGTTCGGCCCCGCGCTCATGGCGCCGTGGACCTTCGTGGCGAGCACGATGTCTTCGCGCCGCGCCAGGTCCTTGAGGGCGCGGCCCGTGACCTCTTCGCTCGCACCCGCAGAGTAGACGTTGGCCGTGTCGAAGAAGTTGATCCCGAGCTCGAGCGCGCGCTTGAAGAACGGGCGCGACTCGTCTTCACGGAGGGCCCAGGGCCACCTGCGTGAGCCATCGGGCGCCGCCCGATCGGGGTCGCCGTAGCTCATGCACCCGAGGCATACGCGCGAGACTTTGAGACCGGTACGACCGAGTGGTGTGTAGTTCATTGGCTCCTTGGTCGGGCACGCGGAGAATACCGTACAGCCCCCGCGCGGAGGCGACGCGTTATGGAAAGAGCGGATTGCCGAGCACCACCCAGTCGTCTTGATCGAACGTGATCCGAGGAGAGGCGCGGTTGAGATCTCGACGTCATGGAAGTCCCCTTCAGGCATTACATGCGCGCGACGCCGCGAGCGATCCCAGGAATCGTGGCGATCAGGGGCGAGGTCCGGGGAGGCTGGATTGTTCGCACGTCGCCGGAGTCGCCCATGAGCGGCGGCATGGGGGGGAAGGCTGGCGGGGCGCTCGGACGGCCTGCGAGGGCCTCATACTCACACGCGTGTGAACGTGCTCAGGGCACGGACCGGCCCCTCACAGGGAGTTCGCGGCGTCGGCCATGGTCCGAACGAGCTCGCCGGTGATCCGTCGCATCGCCGACAGCGCTCCTTCGAGCATCCCCGTGGACTCGGCGAGCTTGCCTTCGAGCTCGGCGTTCCGCGCGTCGGACTCACGCTGCAGCGTCTCGATCTGGTAGCTGAGGTCGGCCTCGAGCGCGCGCGCGCCGCCCTCTTCGGCCTCGAAGGCCGCGCCTTCCCAAATGATCGCCTCGCGCCGGACGTCACCGGACTTCCGCGTCGCGGTCTCGTCGCGGATGCCGCCACGGAGGGCGACGATCGCTTCGATATGCGCGTGTTGCCGGGATCGATCGCGCTCAGGCGCTCGATCATGACGTGACGGGCGAGGTACACGACCGCCATTCCGCAGCTGCCGATCTTGCGCACGAGGCGGTACCTCGCGGCGAGCGTGCGGCCCACGAACGGGTCGGGGTCCCGCGTCAGCGGCGTGCCGTCGAGGGGGCACAAACCCGCGTCGCCGGCATACGGCTCGGCGCAACGGGCGCAGACCTTCATGGGGCCCCGGAGTCTACTCCGCTCTTGAGGCCGAGGACCCGCAGATACGCGGTCCGGACATCGGACGTGACCGCCACGTAGCGTTCGAGCAGCGTCTGGTCGGCCCGGGCGCGCGGGCCGTCGCGCATTCCCATGCGGCGAGCGAGCGTCACGAGGCCCGGAGCGCCCTCTTCGAGGAGGTTCACGCTCGTCCCGTGCGAGACGCGCACGCGTTGCTCGAGGCGCCGCAGGAACCGCCAGCCGTCGCGGAGCGCCTCGGCCAGCGAGGCGTCGAGGTGCGAGCAGGTCTCGAGCGCCGAGATCGCGACCTCGGTCTCGGTCGATCGAATGCGCGGGTCCTGTCCGTGATGCATCTGGAGCCACTGGGTCGCGAACTCGACGTCGACGATGCCGCCGCGGCCGACTTTGAGATCGTAGCGAGCGGGCGAGCGATCGAGACGCTCGTGCCCGAGCTCGCGCTGCATGCGGAGCCGCAGATGGTGCAAGCGCTCGGGGTCGGGCGCACCGCGCTCGTACGCGGCCTTGCGAGCGACCGTGATCACGCGAGAGCCGAGGTCGCGGTCGCCCGCGCAGGCGCGCGCCTTCACCAGGGCCTGTCGCTCCCACGCTTCGGCGCGCTCCGACTGATAGCGCACGAAACCCTCGAGCGAGACGACGAGCAGACCCTGGCTGCCCGAAGGCCGGAGTCGCGTGTCGAGCTCGTAGCCCGGGCCCTCGGCGTGAGGGGTCTCGAGCAGGCGCATCACGCGCTGGGCCACCCTCGCGGCGCGCTCGGCGCCGGCTTCATCGGGCGCTTCGTAGACGAAGAAGAGATCGAGGTCCGAGCCGTAGCCGATCTCGCGGCCCCCGAGCTTGCCCATGGCGACCACCGCGAGCACCGTCGCCAGGTTGGGGCGGCGGCGACCACTGGCCTTGTCTTCGGCGAGCTCGAGATCTCGGCGCTCGCGCAAGGCGAAACGGCACGCCTGGTCGAGGGTCGCGTCGGCGAGGGCCGCAAGCACGTGGGCGACCTCGCGCGTGCCGAGCTCGCCGGCGAGGTCGGCCAGCCCCACCTCGAACATCACGCGGCGCTTGGCGCGCCGCATCGCGCCGACGAAAGCGTCGACGTCGCGCGCGTCGTTGGGGGTGAGCGCGCCGATCTCTTCGTCGACCTGGGCGCGCGCGACCTCCGGAGTCGGGACGCCGCGCCCGAAGAAGACCAGGTCGGCCATGTCCGGGTGCGCCGCCAGCGCGTCGCCGAGGAACGAGCTCGCTCCCAGGAGCGAGCAGACCGCGCGGACGCGGAAGGGGTCGTCGGCGAGGGCGCGCACGTACGCGCCAGGAGTGGAGAAACGAGCGAAGAAGGCGGCGAGCAGGCGCGTGGCCTGCTCGGGATCGGCCGCGTCGGCCAGGGCGCCTATGAGGCGGCGGGCGAAGGCGGGGTCGCGGTCGCGCGTGGTGGCCCCGAGGGGACTGTGAGGCGGTCGGGCGAGCGCCAGCAGATGCCGCGGAAGATCGCTCGACGCCAGGCCGCCGAACGACTCGACCGCCGCGGCGGCGACGGCCATCTCGTCCTGGGCGTCGAGGGCCGCCCAGAGCCGATCGAAGGTGGGCTCAGCCGGGCGCGACTCGGCCTGCCCGAGGGAACCGAAGCGCGCCGCGACCCCGGAGCGAACCCGATAGATCTCGCGGAGGAGCGGGTCGGCCCCGTCGTAGCCGAGCGACCGCGCGATTCGGTCGATGAGGGCGGGGTCGGCCGGGATGAGATGGGTCTGCTGGCCGGTCGCGAACTGGATGCGGTGCTCGAGCCGCCGGAGCATGAGATAGGCGTCGGCGAGCTGGCGCTCCTCGCGCTCGGTGACGAATCCGTGCGCGCGGAGGCGACGGAGCGCGTCGATCGTGTTTGGGCCCCGCACGCGCGGTTCGCGACCGCCCCACACGAGCTGCAATCCCTGGGCGAAGAACTCGATCTCGCGAATGCCGCCGCGCCCGAGCTTCACGTCGTCGTCGACGCCAGGCCCCGCTTCAGCGCGAGAGCGGTTGAGCATCCCGGCCATCTCGTCGACCACGCCGGGGACGACCGCCCGCCGCCACACGAACGGCGAGAAGGCGCGAAGGAGTCGGGCTCCGAAGGCGGCATCGCCGGCGACGGGGCGCGCGCGAACGAGCGCCGCCCGCTCCCAGGTGCGCCCCCACGTCTCGTAGTACCTCTCGGCCGCCGCCAGGGCGTTGACGAGAGGGCCGCGCGTCCCCTCGGGGCGCAATCGCAGGTCCACGCGCCACGCGACGCCGTCGTCGGTGGCTTCGTCGAGCGTCGCCACGAGGCGCTGGGCCACCCGCGTGAAGTGCTCGTGGAGCGAGTGCGCGGGGCTCGACGGCGCTCGCGGGACGACGAACCCGTCGTCCGTCTCGTAAAAGAGCATCAGGTCGATGTCGCTGCCGGCGTTGAGCTCGCGGCCTCCGAGCTTGCCCATGCCGATGACGACGAACGCGCACGAGGCGCCGTTCGACGCGATGGGCGTGCCGAAACGGGTCTCGGCCCACGCCGAGGCCTCGGCCAGCGCGATCTCGCAGCACACGTCGGCGAGATCGGAGAGCTCGCGGGCGGTGACGTCAACGTCGTGTCCGGGGTGGGCGATGAGCTCGCGGGCCGCGATTCGCAGCTTTTCGCGAGCCGCCCACCGGCGGAGGCCCGTTCGCACGCGCGCCCCGTCGGAGAGATCGCCCACCGCGCTCGAGGCCAGGCGCCGGTAAGCACGGAGATCGCGGGCCTGGCGGGTGCCGCGCGCGAGGGCGAGCAGGTCTTCGGGATGCGCGTCGATCTGCGGCGCGAAGGCCGGATACGTGCAGATGAGAAGCGCGCCGAGCTCGACCAGCTCGTCGCGCATCCGGTCGCCGGCGCTCGCGACGAGAGGCGCGATACGAGCCCGCGCGGCCGTTGCCTCTCGGGGCGATACATCCTCGGCGCGCATCGGCGCTCAGCCTAGTACTGCGTGGGCGCGTTTTGTTTTGGATAACGCGGTTCGCTGCGGCGCGCGGCGCGTTTTTTCGACTCGCCATGGGCGCATGAGGAGAGGGAGATTGGCCGCAGAGAGCGCAGAGATGAGTCGGGGCTCGGTACCAAGCGCATTCGCGAACGCGAACAGGATGATGGGCGTTTGCGAACGTGAGCCGTCCGAACGCCAGCGGGCTCTGTTCGGGCCCCCCTGAAATCCTCTGCGCCCTCAGCGGCTATCTCTCTCGGTCTCGAGGGGCGATGCCGGCGCGAGCTCGAGCGTTGGCACCTTGCGTCAAGCCACAGCACGGGTTATTACCCCTCGCAGTCACGAGACGAGCCAGAGCCCATTCTCGTTCACCCGCGCTCGTTCGCGGGCGACAGAACCAGACGGCGTTCGGCAGTGGAGCGTGACGACGAGACCGATGACGGTCCCGTCCCGCCCTTCCGAGCCCGCGGCAGCGAGGATGGACCATCTTTAGTGCCCTGTCAGGGCACGGCCGCGAAAGCCCAAGGTTTCTTGAATTTTCATCGTTCACGTCGTCGTTTCACTTCGGCGCGCCCGGCGCGCACCGGTCCGTCGGGCGTCCGCATCAACGGGTCGCAAAACGGGTTTCAGGACGCTCCCCGCGAAGAGGAGTTCCGTCCCGTTCCCATGACCCCCGCGATCGAGCAAGCCATCGCCACGTCGCCCTTCACGGCGCTCGGTCTCCCGGCGGCGATCGTCCGCGCGGTTCTCGAAGAGGAGTACACCCAGCCTTCACCCGTCCAAGACGAGGTCATTCCCCGCGCCCTCGAAGGCCGGGACGTCCTCGCCGGCGCCCAGACGGGCACGGGCAAGACGGCCGCGTTCGTCCTGCCGATCCTGGCGAAGCTCACCTCGGCCGACCGCCCGGCCGGATCCCTCTCGCCGGGCATCCGCGCCCTCATCCTCACACCGACCCGCGAGCTCGCGTCGCAGATCGCCGACCGCGTGGCTGCCTACGGGCGGCACCTGCGAATCCGCCACGCCGTCATCTACGGAGGGGTGAGTCAGCAGCGGCAGGAGATCGCTCTTCGCGCCGGCCCCGACCTGATCGTGGCCACGCCGGGCCGGCTGCTGGACCTCATGCAGCAGCGCCTCGTTCGCCTCGATACGGTCACGCACTTCGTGCTCGACGAAGCCGACCGCATGCTCGACATGGGCTTCGTCCACGACGTCCGGCGCATCGTCGCGACCTTGCCGGCGGCGCGCCAGACGCTCTTCTTCTCGGCCACGATCGCCCCCCAGATCGAGACCCTCGCGCGGACGATGCTCGCCAACGCGGCGCGCGTCTCCATCACCCCTACCGTGACGACCGCCGAGTCGGTCGATCAGTCCGTCGTCTTCGTCGACAAGGCTGACAAGCGCGCGATGCTCGAGCGCATCCTCAACGAGGCCAAGGCCACGGGGCAAGACGGCGACGTCGCGCGCACCTTGGTGTTCACGCGCACCAAACACGGGGCCAACCGCCTCTCGGAGCAACTCGATCGCGCGGGCATCGGCAGCGCCGCGATCCACGGGAACAAGACGCAGGGCGCCCGCGAGCGCGCGCTCGAAGCGTTCCGCCGCGGGACCACCCGGGTCCTCGTAGCGACCGACGTCGCCGCGCGCGGAATCGACGTCGAGGGCATCTCGCTCGTCGTGAACTTCGACCTGCCCAACGTCGCCGAGAGCTACGTGCACCGGATCGGCCGAACCGGCCGCGCCGGCGCAACGGGCAAGGCGATCTCGTTCTGCGACCGCGAGGAGCGGACGTTCCTGGCCGACATCGAGCGCCTCATTCGGAAGCGCCTCCCCGTCAGCGGCGGCGACCCCCGCCCCGCGACCGCGGCCGCCGCCCCGGCCCCGTCCTTGAACGGCCCCGCTCCTCGCCGTCAGGGAGGCTCCAGCTTCCGCGGCGGCGGCGGCGCTCGCTACCGCTAGGCCCCGGTCGGGGCGAGCGAGAGCGAGATTAGCCGCCGAGGCGCAAAGAGCGCAGAGGGGATGATGGTTGTTCAAATCGCCGAATACATCACGCATTCGTGACTTCGAAACCCTCCTCGGCTCTGCGTCTTCGCGCCTTTGCGGTTTCTCCTCTTCCAGGGAGGCGCGACCAGGGAGGCGCGAGTGGTCCGTGACAGTGTCCGCTGTCGGATGACCGAACGATGACGGTCGACGCGCCCCCGTACGGGTAGACCTACACCGTTCCCCGATTGGGGAGCCAACCCGGGAGAGAGCCTTGGCCATCGCCATCTTTTTCGTCGCGCACTGGCAGCTGTCGGTCTTCTTTCAGACCTTCTTTCTGCATCGATACGGCGCGCATCGCATGTACGCGATGAGCAAGGGCTGGGAGCGCTTCTTCTACCTCTGCACGTACATGACGCAGGGGCCGAGCTTCCTGTCTCCTCGCGGCTACGCGATCTTGCACCGCATGCATCACGCCTTCAGCGACACGCCGAAGGATCCGCACTCGCCGACGAACCACAAGCTGGGCCCCGTCGGTCTGTGGACGATGATGCTCGCCACCAAGAAAAAGTACGACGACTACGCGTACAACCGCGTGCAGCCCGACGCGCGCTTCGACGGGGGCTTGCCCGCCTGGCCGGCCCTCGACCGCCTCGGGCAGTCGTGGGGCGGTCGGGTCGCGTGGGGCGCCGCGTACGCGCTCTTCTACTTCAAGTTCGCGACCCACCCCTGGGAGTACGCGCTCCTCCCCGTCCAATGGATCATGGGGCCGGTGCACGGCGCCATCGTCAACTGGTGCGGGCACAAATACGGTTACAAGAACTTCGACAACGGCGACCAGTCTCGGAACACGCTCGTGTTCGACTTCGTCACCGCCGGCGAGCTCTTTCAGAACAACCACCACAAATACGGCATGAGCCCCAACTTCGCGGCCCGCTGGTTCGAGCTCGATCCGACCTACCAGGTCATGCGGGTCTTCAACGCCGTAGGCATCATCGACATGAGCGGCGCCCAGGTCATGCGCCCACCCGCCAAAGCCGAGCTAGACGCGGCCTAGAGCACCGATCAGGTTGTTCCACCTGAGATTCCGATCACTTACGTGCAGGGATCGCCGAGGGCCGCATCCTTCGGCAGGGCAGGGTGATGGCTCGCGCTGACCGGGCGATCGGCTCCGCAGAGCCGTGGGCTCCCCTCGCTGAGCGACCCGTCGCTGAGACGAGCCGATCGGGCTGCTTCGCTGAGCGACGGGTCTCTCAGGCGAGCCGATCGGGCTACTTCGCTGAGGGACGGATTCCTCAGTTGAGCTGATCGGGTCGCGTCGTTGATCGACGGGCTCCTCGAGGGAGCCGATCGAGCTACGCCGCCGACGATTGGCTCATTGGGGCGAGCGGATCGGCCTTCCTCGGCGACGGACCTCTCCCTTGTGCGAGCTGGACCGTTCGGCTTCGCCAGGAGTCGCGTCCTTCGGACGCGCTGAGGACGGGACGTCGCGCGCGCGGAAACAAGGCCCACGCGCCCGATATCGCGCCTCGCGCAAGAACCTGTTCGATGTGCGACGGCACGCGGCTGTCCTCGACCTCGAGACGATCCAGCGCCTCGAGGAACGCGCTGCCGCATGAACGAACCGTTCGGCGCTCTCGCACGTCTCGTTTTGTCGTTGTTGCGAGCGCCGTGCAACTCGTGCTGTCTCTCGTTTTGTCGTTGTTGCGGGCGCGGCGTAGCGCGCTGTTCCTCTAAGGTGAGCGGGGCCAGCTCGGCCCGATCGCCTTAGAGGAACAGCGCGCTACCGGGGGGGGCCCCAGAGGGGGAACATCATGAGAGCCGCCCAGTCGAAGAGGGCGTGGGCGAGGATGCTGGGAACGAGGCCTCCGAAGACGCGGGCCATGCCACCCCAGACGAGCCCCCCGCCGGCAGCGGCAACCACGAGCATCGGATTGAGACCGCTCGCCGAACCGAGCGACCAGGCCGTTGGCGCGAGCGCGAGCGTGTAGAGACCCGCCGCCCAGAGCCACGCGACGCGCGAACCGACGCTCTCGGCGAGGAGCTGCGTCACGGCGCCCCGCCACACGATCTCTTCGCCGACCGCCGCCGCCACGACCACCGCAACTACGGCGGGCGCGTGCGCCTGCAGCCCGCGCGGGTCGCCGATCTGACCATAGAGCGAGACGAGCCAGATCTCCCTCGGTGAGCCCACCGGCGCCACGAAGTGAGTCACACCCCAAGCCGCCAGAAAGAGGCCGACGGCGCCCAGGAGCCCGCGCGAGAAATCGCCCCAGCGCGGGGAGAGCCACTCTCTCAGGTGGTCTTCACGGCGAGCCCAGGCGGCCGCGATGACGGCCAGGATGACCGTTGGAACGACGGCGAGCACCCAGAAGTCAAGCCGGCCGGAGCGCTCCGGCGAGAAGGCGAAGTACGACGCGGTGCCCGAGACGACTAGGGCGGTCGCGAGGAAGGCGACTGCGAAGGGACGGATGGCGGAAGGCATCGATGGGACCGGCGGCGAGCGTATCTCGGCCCGATCGGATACGCTCCGCCTTCATGGCCCGATTGGTCTCGATAGACGCTGCCAGCGCGGGCCGCTCCGCCAAACGCCTCGCCGCCTTCGTCGCGCTCGCCGCGCTGGTGATGGTGATCGGATGCCAGGCGACCACGCGGGTCGACGCGGGGCACGTCGGCATCCGCGTGAAGCTTGCCGGCAGCGATCGCGGCATCCAGGACATGCCGGTCGTCACCGGCTGGGTGTTCTACAACCCCCTCACCGAGCAGATCGTTCTCTTCCCCACCAGCGTCCAGAACGTCGTGTGGACACAATCGGTCAACGAAGGCCGCGCGGTCGACGAGTCGATCACGTTCAGCTCCGGCGAGGGGGTGAACATCAGCGCCGACATTGGCCTCTCGTTTCACATCGAGCCGACACTGGCGCCCAGGCTCTACGGGCGCTTTCGCTTGAACGATCTCTCGATCCTCTCCGACGGGTACATGCGGAATACGGTCCGCGAGGCCATCAACGACGTCGCGTCGAAGCTGCCCGTCCAGGAGATCTACGGCGTCGGCAAGAGCAAGATGCTGTCCGACGTGGCGCAGAAGTGCCGTGACGTCTTCGGCAAAGACGGCATCGTGATCGATCAGCTCACCATCAACGGCGCCCTCCGCCTCCCGCCGAACGTGATGGACGCCATCAACCGGGCGATGGAGGCGACGCAGAACGCCATCCAGAGCCGGAACCGCGTGGCGCAGGTCGAGGCCGAGGCGACCCAGGCAATCACGCAGGCGCACGGGCAGGCCGAAGCCGCCCGCCAGAAGGCCGAGGGCGACGGCGACGCGCTCCTCATTCGCGCGCGTTCCGAGGCGCAAGCGAACGAAATCATCCGGCTGTCGACGACGCCGACTGTGCTGCAGTATCGGGCAATCGACCACTGGGACGGCAAGCTCCCTCAGTACAGCGCGGGCGCCCTGCCCCTTCTGACCTTCGACGTCAGCAAGATGGAGCGAACGAGCCCAGCCGAAGAAGCGGCGCGCCAGAAGCTCCTCGAGAGGTTGCTCGAGCGCAGCAAGACCGAGCCGGTCCCTGCGAGCGGGTCAACGGACGCGCCCGCCGCACAGCCCACGCCAGCGGTGCCGGCGCCTCCGGCAGCGTCTGCTGCGCCCGCCCAGTAGCCCCGACTGTCACGCCGGCCACACAAGACCGCCGTTTGACGCGGTCCGTGAAGCGCGGTAAGAGCCTTAAAGAACGCGTTTCGTGTAGGTCTGCCCTTAGGTCGGGCGGGGCCCGCGCAGACGGCGGACACTGAGGGTTGATCGATCGAGCGCCCCGGGCGGCCATTCGGGTCCCCCCTTGGAGGTGCGAGGCGCGCCGCAAAAAAGGTCCCCGGCGAAGGGACAGACGAAAGAGAACATGACGTTCATCGAAGCTGCAGCGGAGGTGCTCCGCCATGCGGGCAAGCCTCTGCACTACAAAGAGATCACCGAGCTCGCGATCGCGAAGAACCTCCTCTCGCACGTGGGTAAGACACCAGAAGTCACGATGAGCCACCGGCTCACGTCGGCCATCAAGAAGAACGACAAGGACGTGCCGATCACGAAGATTCGGCCCGGCGTTTTCGCGCTTCGCGAATGGGAAGAAAAGAAAGGCAAGAAGGGCGCGGCCGCGGCGGCGTCCGAAGCCTCCGTCGACGATAGCGGGGAGACCGGCGCCGATCCGGGCGGGGTCGAGGTGAACGCCCTCGAGATCGAAGCGGCCCTGCGCGGCCCGAGTGAAGAGCGCGCAAGCGACGACGAAGACGGCGACGACGAAGACGGCGAGACCGAGACGGTCGTCTCGGGCGAAGACGCGCTGCGGGCCGACCTCGCGGCGAGCGGCGCCGATCTCTTCGACGACGAAGACGACGACGACCAGCCGATCCTCGCGCCGCTCAACCAGGGCGGAGCCGCAGGGGCTGCTGGCGCTGCTGGCGCTGCTGGCGCGGCCGGCGAAGGCGGACGCAGGCGGCGCCGGCGGCGACGTCGCGGTCGCGGCGGCAACGCCCAGGGCGACCTTCCGGGCGCGAGCTTCGATCGCCCCGCGGGGGAGCGCGCATCGCAACCTCGGCTCGACAGCGGGCCGCAGGCTGCCCCCGTCGGCGCCCTCGAGAATGGCGACAACGGCGGCGTCGCCGAAGCGCGCGACAACAACGGTGCCGCGGCGCGCCCCGTCGTCCGCGACCGCCAGCAGATCATGGCCAGCGGCCAGCCGACGGGCATCGACGTGCCGCTCGGCGAAGGCGAAGAGCTCAGCGGGCGCGAGCTCGCCGATGCCGTGTCCGTCGTCCTCTCGTCGTTCGACCGCAACGCGGGTCCCGCGCCCATTCGTGCCGTCGCCGACGCGCTCATCCGGCGGGGCCGCCTGCAGGGTGATCCGCAGCTGGCCGTGGCGCAGACGGGCGCCTCGATCCGCGCCGACAACCTGCGTCGCTCCGCGAACGGACAGCGCGCGCGCTTTCGGTTCGCGAGCAACGGGCGCGTGGCGCTCACCGACTGGTCCCTCGGCGGCGAGCTCCCCAGGCTCGAAGCCGACGTCGTGGCGGCGCTCGATCGCTACCGCGAGGCGTCACGGCGCGCGCTCCTTCGACGCATCCAGGAGCTCCCCGGTCACGCCCTCATCGAGCTGGCCCTGCTGGCGCTCGAACGCACGGGCATGACGAACCTGCGGCCGGTTCGCCGCTCCGGCTCGCCCGGCGGCGAGGCGCACTTTGCCGCGACTCACAAGACCGGAGGCGACGCGATTCCCACCGCCATCGTCATCCGGAAAGACGGCCGCGAGATCGGCCGCGAGCGTGTGACCGACGTGCGGGGGGCTCTCCACCACTACGGCCCAGCCACCGTCGGCTGGCTCATAACCGCAGGTCAGGTCCTCTCGGGGGCCCGGGAAGAGGCCGCAGCTCCGGGCGCTCCCCCCGTTGCGCTCTTCGACGGAATCGCACTGTGCAAGCTCCTCGAAGACCTCGAGGTCGGCGTGGTGAAGACGCGGTTCGCGGTCGCCATCCCTGATCTCGAGCTCCTCGAAGCCCTTCGCGGCTGATCCGGGCGACCCACACGTTATGACGGGCTCGACGCGCTCGGCGTCCTCGACGTCGGTGACCTTCCGCCGCATGCGCGGGGGCCTCGCGTCGTTCGTCGCGTTCGTCGCGTTCGTCGCGTTCGTCGCGTTCGCCGCGTTCGCCACGGCGAACGCGGGCGCGTCGCCGGCCGCGGCGCACCCGTCTTCCGCGAAGACCACTCCCGGTGACGCGAAGGCGGAGCTCTCGCCGGCGCCTCCTTCGGCGAGCGTGTCGCTCACGATTGACGCGCCGACGACCCGCGGGCCGTGGACGATGCACGTCACGAACGACGGCGACGTACCCGTCACCCTCGTGGCCGACGCGCGGCTCTTGAGCCTCGAGGTGACGGCCCGCGGTGCCCGCGCGGCCGAGCACTGCGAGCTCCCCGCCGAGATGCGCCCTCAAGACGATCTGGGCCGCCCGATCGTCTTGCCGCCCAAGCGAACGTACGCCGAGCGCTTCGAGCCGCGCCTCTACTGCCTCGAGAGCCGCCGTCTCGATTCCCTCGCCGCGGGCTCCATCGTCGTCGCTCGCCTCGGCTGGCCGGGTAAAACGGCCCGTCCGCCGCTCGAAGTCGCGCCGGTCGAGGGGATGGAATCGCAGCTCGCTCCGAGCAAATCGATCACGTCCGCGGCGATCGCCCTCCCCGACGAACCGACCCCGATCCCCGCGACCAAGGACTTCGCCGAAGGCCGGCCCGTCGCGCACGTCGAGACGCTCCTGGCGCTCGATGCCCAGCGCTCGGTCGACGCGTCGTCGCGGAACGAGATCGCGGTCGCCCTCACGCTCGTGAACAAGGGGCATCGCGCGGCCATCGTCCGATTCCGACCGGAGACGATCGCCTTCGAAGTGCTGGGCCCCAGCGGCGCGGACCATTGTGGATGGTCGACCCTGGCGTCGGCGCCCACCCGGGACCTCTTCGCTACGCTCGGGCCCGGCGGCTCGACGGCGTTGACCGTGATGCTCTCGGACTATTGCCCGACGCGAGCGTTCGACCGCGCCGGCTTCTACGTCGTACGTGCCTCCCTCGACACGCGCAAGGCCTCAGGCGCCGAAATTGGCCTCCGCACCTTCGACGGCCAGGTGATCGCCGCCGCGCCCACCCTGATCCGCCTCCGCCACGGCTCCGCGCCCGAACCACTCGTCCGCCCCCGTCTCCAACCTCCGCCTCCGTAGAGCAGATGAACCGCAAAGACGCGAAGATCTGTTCCGGGGTGTAAGCCTTCGTCGACTGGGTCTATGCGGGGGGGTCGCGGTCTCCGACCCTCTGATCCCTTCGCGTCTTCGTGTCTTTGCGGTTGATTTTCTCTTGCGGGCTCAGTGGGTGCTGATGGGCACGAGGTCGAGGCGCGAGAGGAGGGGGTGTACGGCGCGGTAAAGCTGCGGGTACGGCTTGAGGGACGCGATGCACGCGGTCACGCGCGCTGCGCTCGAGTCGAGCGCGTCGTCGCCCTCGCGCGGAAGCATGGCGTCGAGCCACGCGCCGAGCACCCGCGGCAGCTCGGCGGCGGCGCACGCACCGAGGGCGCGAGCCGCGGGTACGGGATCCGGGGCGATGGCGAAGTAGGTGACGAGGCGCAAGACGTCTCGCGGGCGGCTGCTACGCGACAGGATCTCCGCGAACGCCGCGCTGGCGGCCGCGTGGCCCGCGACGTCGAGCATCTCGGCTCCGAGCGCGTCGAGGGCCGCCTCGCCGCCCCTCTCCGCCGCGGCTCGCACGCGCGAGACGGTGGTCGTGCCCCGCTCGAGCGCGTCGGCCAGTAGGGCCGCCGTCGACGGCGTCCACTCCGCCGAGATCCACGACCGGTCGGCGTCATGCGCGTCTTCCGAGTCGGGTGGGGTAGGCGCGAGGAGTGTGGCGACCATCGTACCCTCGTGGACCAGGAGCCGGCCGAGGTCCGCCAGGAACGTAGCGAGCTGCGCGCCCTCTCCTGCACTCGCGCCGGTTCGGCCCAGCGCCGCAGCGAGCTTTCGCGGGTCGTTCGCCACCAGGGCGTCGAGTGGCCCCCGGTCGAGCGCGGTCATGCGACGGTCGCCTGCCGCGATCTCGTCGTCGACTCGCCGGGGGAAGATCGTCGCCGGCGTCTCACCCACCAACCGGACGCCGAGCGCGACGCGCTCGAGCTGCTCGGTTATCTCTAGCACCCGGTCCCACGACAGCGGCCCGAGCACGGCCCGCGTGGCGAGGCGGACACAGGCCTCGAAGGCAGGCGCGCGCCGATCGGCGTGCAGGTCGGCGAGCCGCTCGTCGTAGGCGGCGCATTCCGCGAGAACCGTGGGATCGCACATCGACGGCTCGCCCGCGGCGGGCGCGATCTCGGCGAGCGATGCGTCGGTCTCGGGCGCGCAGGCGACGGCCCAGGCGAGCACGGCCATGGTGACCTCGCTGGCGGGAAGCGTCCGCTCGTCGAGCGCGACGCGGGCGTGGCGCGCGAGCGCGCGGCGCACGCGTTCGTAGCAAGGCCCGAGCAGCGCGCGAAGCTGGCTTTCCCAGGCAGCGACAACCTCGGCGCCGTCGGCGGCAGGGCGGGTGCACGCGAGGAGCCTCGCGGCCGGGATCCCCTGATAGAGCGCGCGCGCGAGAGACTCGTCGACGATCCGGAGCTCGAGACGATCGCCCAACCTGGGCTCCAACCGACCCCATCTTCGCGACATCGGTAGTCGACTCCTCGTTCCTTGGCTTCGACGTAGCAAACAGCGAACCGACCCTCTAGCGACCGCTCGAACCACGCTGGCGGCCCGATGCACGCCACAGCGTTCGCGCGAAGGGGGGGGACGGTCCCCCAGCACTGCGGGCAACCACCCTCTATTCCGTATTTCGCCGGTGTGCTCCCGCTTCAGACGGGTATCACGCCGCGCTTCCTGGCGGGGCGCTCGATGCGCTTGTGTCTGGCTAGTTCGAGGCCCCAGGCGAGCACGCGCCGGGTGTCTCGCGGGTCGATGACATCGTCGACGAGACCCCACCCGGCGACTTTGTACACGTCGATGTTCTTCTGGATCATCTCGATGACGGTCTTCCTGGCCTCGGGCGGCGGCTCTCCTTCGCCAAAGAGCTTCTTCGCCGCGATCGAGACCATGCCTTCGGCGCCCATGACGCTGATCTCGGCGGTCGGCCAGGTGACGATGAGGTCGGGCTCGTAGGCGCGGCCACACATGACGTAGTACCCGGCGCCGTAGGCCTTGCGAACCACGACGGTGAGCTTGGGCACGGTCGCGGCGCTCATCACGTGGAGCATCTTGGCGCCGTGCCGGATGATCCCCGCGTGCTCGACCTTCGAGCCGACCATGAACCCGGGCACGTCCTGGAAGAAGATCAGCGGGACGTTGAAGGCGTCGCAGATCTGGATGAACCGAGCCGCCTTGTCCGCCGAGTCGTTGTCGAGGATGCCGCCGAGGTGCATCGGCTGGTTTGCGACGATGCCGACGCTCTTGCCACCGATGCGCGCGAAACAGGTGATGATGCTCCGCGCGAACCGCGGTTTCACGTCGAAGAGCTCTCCGCGGTCGACCACCGCGCGAAGCAGTTTGTACATGTCGTACGGCTTTCGCGTCGACTCCGGGAGCACGTCGAGCAGCGACTCGTCGCGGCGATCGATCGGGTCGTCGCAAGCTGCGTCGGGCGGCGGCTCGTCGCAGTTCGACGGCAGGTACGAGAGGTATTTGCGCACGGCAGCGAGGCACGCCGCGTCGTCTTCGAACTCCCCGTCGCCGACGCCGCTCACTTCGCTGTGAATCGTCGAGCCGCCGAGGTCTTGCTCGGCGATCTCCTGGCCCGTCACCGCCTTGACGAGCGCCGGCCCGCCGAGCGCGAGGCTACCGATGCCCTTCACCATGGGCACGTAGTCCGCGAGACCCGGGATGTACGCCGTGCCCGCCGCGCCCGGGCCGACCATGGCCGCGACCTGCGGGACGACGCCGCTCATGATCACTTGCTCGCGAAAGAGGTGCCCCGTCCCCGCGAACACCGAGATCATGTCGGGGTGGCTCGAGCCGGGGTCGATCCGCGCGCCGCCCGAGTCGATGAGCCACACGATCGGCCACCGCCCACGGAGCGCCATGGAGCGGAGCCGGGTGACCTTCTCTTCGCCGGTGTACCCGATGCTTCCGCCCTTGACGGTGAAGTCGTAGGCGGCGCAGGTGACCATTCGCCCGTCGACCTTGCCGAACGCCGTCACCACGCCGTCGGCGGCGGGCTTGTCGCTCCCGTCTGCGCCTGCCGCGAGCCCCATCTGCGTGCCGTGGGCGCCAATCTCTACAAAGGCGCCCTCGTCGAAGAACACGGCGAGGCGCTCGCGAGCCGTCATCTTGCCGCGTGCGTGCTGCCTGGCGATCTTGTCCGGTCCGCCCATCTCGCGCACCTTCGCGCGGCGCGCTTCGAGCTCGGCCACGAGTTCGCGCATGTTCGACATCATCGCCTCCGGCGGTTCATTTCCCCGTCCAGCGAGGGGGGCGCTTCTCGAGGAAAGCCATCAGCCCCTCGCGCGCGTCGTCGGTCGCGAGGCAGTCGGCGAGCCGGTCGCGGAGCATCGGGAGGGCTCGCTCGAGCTCGAAGTCGTCTTGCGCGGCGAAGGCGCGGAGACCGAGGCGCACGGTCGTCGCGCTCTTGCTCGCGATCGCGTCCGTGATCTTCTTCACTTCGGCGTCGAGTTGCTCCGGAGGCACCGCGCGGTTCACGAGGCCGAGGCGGGCCGCCTCTCGTGCGTCGAAGCGTTCGCCGAACAGCATCATCTCCGTCAGTCGCCGCCGGGAAATGTGGCGCGCCAGGACGGCCATGATCATCATCGGAAAGATGCCGAGGTCGATCTCCGGCGTCCCCAGGCGAGCGTTCAGCGAGGCAACGGCGAACGTGCTCGCCGCCGCGAGGCCGAGACCGCCGCCCATCGCGTCTCCGTTCACCTTGGCGATCACGGGCTTGTCGCTCTGGTAGATCGCCAGGAGGAGATCGGCGAAGTCGCCCTTCGGAGGGAGCACCGACCGGTCGGGCGCAGCCGTGAAATCGCCCCCGGCGCAGAAGGCCTTGCCCTCGCCGGTGAGGACGATCGAGCGCACCTCGTCGTCGCCCAGGGCGTCGTCGAGCGCCCAGAGGAGCTCGTTGATCATCTGCGGGCCGATGGCGTTCCGCCGCTGCGGATTGTCGAGCACGATCGTCGCGACCCCACCCGCGCTCGCCACGCGGATGCGCTCGTACGCTCGATTCATGGCCCGCGTCACGCGTCCGCTCGGAGCCCGAGGATCACGCGGGTCTCGTCCACCGTCGCCGGCTTGCGCCCGACGTCGCGGACCATGCGCGCCGCGACCTCGACGAGATCGCCGTTCGACTTCGCCATCTCGCCGCTTGGCAAATAGAGGTTGTCTTCGAGCCCGACGCGAACGTTGCCGCCGAGGACCAGCGCCGTCGCCAGCATGCGCCACTGGCAGTGGCTGATGCCGATCACCTCCCACTCGCTTCCGGGCGCGATGTCGGAGGCGATCTTCTTCTGGAGCTGGACGCTCTCGACGCTCGGCGGAATACCGCCGAGCACGTTGACGATGAACGAGAACTGAAGCGGCGGCTTCAGCACGCCCATGTCGATGAGCGGCCAGACGCCTTGCGTGTGACCCGAATCGAAGCACTCGAGCTCGGGCTTGACGCCCGCCTCGTTCATGGCGCCCGCGAGCTTGAGGATCTTCGAGTACGTGTTGGGGAACACCATGTCGAAGACGAACTCTTTCCTCTTCTCCGAGTACTTCGAGTAATTCATCGTCCCCATGTTGAGCGCCGCGATCGCGGGCCGGCTCTCGCGCACGTAGGCGACCTGCTCGATCACGTCGTCGGCGATCGTCCCCGTGGAGAAGTTGAGGAGCACGGGCGAGCGCTTTCGAACCTCTTCTTTGATACGCGCGAACGTCTGGGGGCTGGCGGTCGGGGTTCCGTCGTCGTTGCGGGCGTGGATGTGCACGACGCTCGCCCCGGCTTCGTGCGCCCGCCGCGCCTCTTCGCCGATCTCGGCGGGGGTGTACGGCAGGTTCGGGCACTGCTTTCGGTTCGCCAGCACGCCGGTGAGCGCGCACGTGATGACGCAAAGATCCTGATCGCGGCGATTCATGGGCCTCGCTCCCTCGGTTCCTTCGTGTCGCGCGCGTGCGCCCCGATGTCGCGCTTCACGATCGTCTTCACGCGCACGGCGATCTTGGTGAGGATCTTGAAGAGCTCCTGCATCTCGTCGGGCGAGAGGCTCTCGAGCGCGCTCCGGAACACCTCCATCGGCTCGACGGCGATCTCGCGCGCGATCTTCGCGCCCTTTTCGGTCAGGCGAATGTTGATGACGCGCCGGTCTTCGGTGGACCGAGCCCGGACGACCAGACCCTCGCGCTCCATCCGGTCGATGATCCCCGTCACCGTGCTGTTCTGCGCCCGGATGCGCTCCGAGAGCTCCGAGAGCGAGAGATCTCCGACCCCTTCGAGCACCTTGAGCACAGTGACCTGCGGGCCGGTCAGCTCGACCCGGCGAGCGACCTCCTTGGTGATCCGCCGGCTCTCCGTATAGAGGTACACCGTCGCCTCGAGGATCGAGTCGACCTCGGGCTTGAAGTCAGTCGGAATGGCCTGCGACACGGAAGGTCCGGGGGGTCTCGCTCGCTCGAGTCGCTCGGCGCTCACGATGCGCGTGGCTGCGCCCGCCGAGCCACCCAATCCTTTAGCATACGAAGTATTGAGACCCCAGGCGGCCGTCGTCAAGCGTCCGCCACCACCGCTTGCTCGCGAGGGCGGGCGGCCTCATGTTGCTGCCCGGTTATCGCTCCCCATGACGACTTCCCCCGAATTCTCATTTCCGGTCAACGAGCTCGATCCCGGAGGCAAGAGCTTCCAGCTGCCGGTGCGGGCCGCATGGCTCCGGGGCGCCCTCGAGGGCACGAGCATCGGCGCCCCCGAACGCGACGGTGAGCTCGAGCTCAGGCTCTCGAGGAGCGGGACCGACGTGGTGGTCAGGGGCGCTCTTTCGTCCGAGCTCGTAGTGCCCTGCTCGCGGTGCCTCGATCCCACGGTCGTGCTCGTTCGCGAAGAGATCAGCGTCCTGGCCGTACCCAAGGGGGCTGGCTCCCCCGCTGGGGCCCGCGGACCGAAAGACAAGAAAGACAAAAAGCCCAAGGACGCCGACGACCTCGATGCCGCCGATCTGACTTCGGAAGAGGCCGACGTCATCCTCTACGAAGGGGACCATCTGGTGCTCGACGAGCTCGTGCGAGACGAGCTTTTGCTGGGGATTCCGATGATCCCCTTGTGTTCCGAGGCTTGCCCGGGTATCAGCCCTGAGAATTCGGCGAGCGAAGAAGGCGCGGGGATCGATCCCCGCCTTCTCCCGCTCCTGAAGCTCAAGAACAAGACTTAGTATCGGGAGCTCGTTCGAGCGTCCCGGCCAGTGCAAGGAGAGTCGTCGTGGCCGTCCCCAAGCGTCGCACCAGCCGTTCGAAGCGCGACATGCGCCGCGCCAACCATGACAAGGTCGCCGCGCCGAACCTCGTGGCCTGCCCCAACTGCGGAGAGCCCGCCGTTCCGCACCGTGCGTGCGCGTCGTGCGGGCATTACAAGGGCCGCGTGGTGAAGCGGGGAACCGCGACGCCCGAATAGTGCGGGCCTAGCTCGAGACCGATGACGGTCGCCTGGCTGTTTCCGGGGCAGGGTTCCCAGTCCGTGGGCATGGGCCGCGACATCCTCGACGCCTCGCCTGCTGCGCGTGCGGTGTTCGAGCGCGCGGACGCGGCCCTCGCGGATGTCTGGCAAGGTGGCGGGCGCCTTTCGAAGCTGGTCCTCGAGGGGCCCGAAGAGGTGCTCACGTTGACCGCCAATGCGCAGCCCGCGCTGGTCGCGACGAGCTGCGCCATCCTCGAGGCGATCCGTGAACGAGTGCCCGACGCGTCGCCGGCCTTCGCTGCAGGCCACTCCCTGGGCGAGTACTCGGCTCTCGTCGCCGCCGAGGCGCTCATGCTCGAAGACGCGTTACGCCTCGTGCGGTCGCGGGGCCAGGCAATGCAGGCTGCCGTAGCCGCGGGAACGGGTGCGATGAGCGCCATCATGGGCGTCGATGCCGCCCGCCTGGGCGCGCTTTGCTCGCAAGCCGTCGAAGGCCACCCCGACGAAGTCGTGGCGCCGGCGAACTTCAACGCGCCGGGGCAGATCGTCGTGGCCGGGCACGCGGGGGCAGTGGCGCGGCTCGGTGAGCTGGTCGCCGCCGAGAAGGGTCGTGCGATCGCGCTCAAGGTCAGCGCGCCCTTCCACTGCGCCCTCATGGCGCCTGCCGCGCGCGTCCTCCAGGCCGCGCTCGACGGGCTCACCCTCGCCGAGGCGCGGTTCCCGGTGGTCGCCAATTTCGACGCGCGCCCCAACCGCGATCCTTCACGCGCCAAGGAACTCCTCGTCCGACAGGTCGACGGCGCGGTCCGGTGGGACGAGACCATTCGCCTCATGGCAGCGTCAGGGGTGACCCACGCGCTCGAGATCGGCCCCGGGAAGGTGCTCGCGGGTCTCGTGAAGCGAATTGCCAAGGAAATCCGGGTGCTCAGCGTGAACGATGCAGCGACGCTCGCTCAAGTGCCCGCCTTCCTGACCAGCGGCGCGCATGGCGTCGCCGGGGCGAACGGCGCCGAACGCCCTGGTTGAAGTGAATCCAGGCGCGCGCGGTGTCGCGAGCGCCCACGACTACGTGGGAGAAGACATGTTCCGACTCGACGGAAGAATCGCCCTGGTGACAGGCGGGTCGCGCGGCATCGGACGCGCGTGCTGCGAGGCGCTGGCGGCCCAGGGGGCGACCGTGGTCGTCAACTACGTGAAGGGCGAAGCGGCCGCGCGCGGCGTGGCCGAGACCATCGCGGCCGCCGGTGGCAAAGCCGACGTGTCGGGCTTCGACGTGGCCGATTCGGCGGCGGTCGACGCCGGCATCGGCGAGATCGTGAAGCGGCACGGCAAGCTCGACATCCTCATCGCCAACGCCGGCATCTCGATCGATGGGCTCCTCTTGCGCCTGAAAGACGAGGACCTCGAGAAGCTCTGGGCAACCAACGTCCGCGGCTCCATCGCGTGCGCCCGCGCCGCGAGCCGCAGCATGATGCGCGGGCGATGGGGCCGCATCGTCTTCATGTCGAGCGTGGTCGGCGAGATGGGCAACGTCGGTCAAACCGCGTACGCCGCCACCAAGGCTGCGGTCCTGGGCGCCGCGCGCTCCATCGCCCGCGAATACGCGTCGCGAAGCGTCACGGCGAACATCGTCGCGCCGGGCTACATCGATACCGACATGACCGAGGGAATGACGCCCGAGCAAAAAGAGCAGCTCGTGAAGATCGTGCCCCTCGGACGAACGGGCGCCGCCAGCGACGTCGCGGCGGCCTGCGTTTACCTGGCGAGCGAAGAGGCCGGCTACGTCACTGGCCAGGTTCTGCGCGTGAACGGCGGCATGCACGTGTGAACTCAACGTGGCGCGCGCAGGGGCTTTTGCGCCTCTGGCGCTCGACTCGAGCCCATTTTTCCGATACGAGGCGACAGACCAATGGCCATCGACATCCCCAGCGACGTCAAGCGGATCATCAAGGAACAGCTCGACGTCGACGAGAAAGACATCAAGCCCGAGTCGAACTTCATCGACGACCTGGGCGCCGACTCGCTCGGGCTCGTCGAGCTCGTTCTCGCCTTCGAAGAGGCCTTCGAGATCGACATCCCCGACGAGGACACCGAGAAGATTCGCACGGTGCAGGACGCCATCGATTACATCGAGAAGCACGCTAAGAAGTAACCAGGCTCGATCATGGAGCGCGTCGTCATCACCGGTATCGGCCTCGTCACGCCCCTCGGCATCGGGACGAGCGAGACGTGGCGAGCCCTCCTTGCAGGCGAAAGCGGTATCGGCCCCATCACCCGGTTCGACTGCTCCCAGTTTCGCGTGCGAATCGCCGGCGAGGTCAAAGGTTGGGACCCGTCGCGCTGGATCGACAAGAAGAAGAACAAGGAGATGGATCGCTTCACGGAGTTCGCCGTGGGCGCTGCCGCGCTGGCCTTCGACGACGCGAAGCTCGAGCTCTCCGAGCGTGAACGGGAGCGAGCCGGGTGCTTCATCGGCGTGGGGCTCTGCGGCCTCGCCACGCTCGAGAAGACCAAGGAGACCGTGATGGCCAAGGGCTCGAGCAAGGTGAGCCCCTACTCGATCCCCGGGATCATCGCGAACCTCGCCGCCGGGCAGGTGGCCATCGCGCACGGGCTCAAGGGTCCGAGCTATTGCACGACCAGCGCGTGCTCCAGCGGGGCGCACGCGATCGGCGAAGCCTCGGAGTGGATCCGTCGCGGCAAGTGCGACGTGATGATCGCCGGCGGCTCCGAGGCGACGATCACGCCAGTCGGCATCGCGGGCTTCGAAGCGATGCTCGCCCTCAGCAAGCGCAACGACGACCCGCAGCGCGCGAGCCGACCGTTTGACCGCGGGCGCGACGGCTTCGTGTGCGGCGAGGGCTCGGGCGTGCTGGTCCTCGAATCGCTCACCCGCGCGAAGCGCCGGGGCGCGGCGATCTACGCCGAGGTGACCGGCTACGGCGCGTCGACCGACGCGTACCACGTGACGCAGCCCGCGCCGCAGCACGAAGGCGCCCAGCGCGCCATGCGCATGGCGATGGAAGACGCGGGCGTCGCCCCCGATGCCATCGACTACGTGAATGCGCACGGGACGTCGACGCCGATCGGCGACCTCGAAGAGTCGCGCGCCATCGGAGCCGTGTTCGGCGCGCGCGCCACCGACGAGAAAGCCCCGCGACGACTGTGGGTGAGCTCGACGAAGTCGATGATGGGCCACCTGCTCGGCGCCGCGGGGGCGGTCGAGTCGGCGATCTGCGCGCTCGCCGTTCGCGAGGGCCGCGTTCCGCCCACCACGAATCTCACCGATCCAGATCCGGAGTGTTCGCTCGACTTCGTGGCCAACACGGCCCGCGAACGGAGCGTCCGGCACGCCATGAACAACTCGTTCGGTTTCGGAGGGACGAACTGCGCGCTCTTGCTTTCCCGCGTCGAGGGGTGAAAGTCGGGCGTCGTGACGTCGGTCGTGACGTCGCGTCGCGCATGCTAGAGCGTCGCACGTGAGGTGCCCGTTCTGCTCCCAGCTCGATAGCAAGGTCATCGACTCGCGTGTGTCGGCGGCGGGCGACGTGATCCGCCGGCGGCGCGAGTGCGAGGGTTGCGGCCGTCGCTTCACCAGCCGCGAGCGAGTCGAAGACGTGCTCCCGATGGTCGTGAAGAAAGACGGCGTCCGCGAGCCGTTCGACCGCGAGAAGGTGCTGCGCGGCGTTCGCCTCGCTTGCAACAAGAGGCCCGTCGCGATCGTCCGCATCGAGCGTTTCATCGACGAGCTCGAACGGGAGCTCATCGAGGGAGAGGCCAAAGAGGTGGCCAGCAAGGAGATCGGGGAGCGGGTCATGCGCATCTTGCGCGAACTCGACGAGGTGGCCTTCGTCCGCTTCGCGAGCGTTTACCGGAGCTTCAGGGACATCGAAGAGTTCCGGTCGGAGCTCGACAAGATGGCCCTGGCCCGAGGGGCCGCAGGAGACGCGTCGTGAGCAGCGGGAGCGGCGAGGGCGGGACTCTGGAGGTCGCTTTTTCAGCCGACGACGCGAAGTGGATGGGCGCGGCGCTCGAACGCGGCGTGCGCGGCACCCCGTCGCCCAACCCCCACGTCGGTGCGGTCGTGGTGAAGAGCGGCGTGGTCGTCGGTGCCGGCCATCACGAGCGGGCGGGCGAAGACCACGCCGAGGTCGGTGCGCTGCGCGAGGCCGGTGCCCGCGCGAAGGGCGCGACGCTCTACGTGACGCTCGAGCCCTGCAATCACGTCGGGCGCACGCCTCCGTGCACGGGCGTCGTCCTGGCGGCGAAAGTCGCGCGGGTCGTGGTCTCTTGCCGCGATCCGAACCCGCACGTGACCGGCGGCGGCGTCGAACGCTTGCGCGCCGCCGGGGTACAGGTCGATGTCGGCTGCCGGGAGGCCGACGGCCGCCGGCTCATCGCCCCCTGGACCAAGTTCGTCACCACGGGGATGCCCTACGTGACCCTCAAGCAGGGTCTCTCGCTCGACGGGCGCATCGCGTCGCGCTCGGGGGCGTCCAAGTGGGTCACCGGCCCCGAGGCCCGCGCGCGCGTGCACGTGCTGCGCGCCCAGAACGACGCGGTCGTCATCGGCATCGGCACAGCCCTCGCCGACGACCCGCGACTGACGGTCCGCGACGCCCCGGGGCCCAGCCCGCTGCGCGTCGTCTTCGACACCAAGCTGCGCCTGCCACTGACCGGCCAGCTGGTGCAATCCGCTCGTGACGTGCCGACCTGGGTCGTTTGCACGATCGACGCCCCCTCCTTGGCCGAGGAACAGCTCGTCGAGCGGGGCGTCGAGGTGCTCCGGGCACCGGCCTCCGCCGAGGGGCGCATCGACCCGATCGCGGCGCTCCGCATGCTCGCGGCCCGCGGCATCGTCGCGGCCATGATCGAAGGGGGGGCCGAGCTGGCCGGCAGCGCGCTGGCCGGCGGCGTGGTCGACGAGCTCCACGCATTCATCGGGCCCATCCTGCTCGGCCCCCGCGGCCGCCCCGGCGCCGTCGACTGGGCGGGCCCCGCGACCCCGGCCGAGGCGCCACGCATTATCGACCCCCAATGGGAGGTCTGCGGCCTCGACGCGCACGTGTGGGGCTCGCTCCGATATCACCCCTGAAATGCCGCGCTCCTCGCCCGCGGCTTGACGGCGGAGCAAGATAGTGGCAGCGGGCTCGCCAGAGGATTAGATTCAAGTCACGCGCCATGGCTGTCCGCACCATCCTCCACTACCCGGACGCACGGCTCCGCGAGCCGGGCAAAAAGGTAGCAAACCTTTCACCTGAGCTCCGCCAGCTGGTCGACGACATGGCGGAGACGATGTATGCAGCCCCCGGATGCGGCCTGGCGGCGACCCAGGTGGGCGCTCCGTGGCAGATCTTCGTGGTTGATTGTGCCGCTGACGGCGAGCCCAGCGACCTCCGGGTCTTCGTCAACCCAGAGATCCTGACCACAGAAGGGGCCGTCACGTCCGAAGAGGGTTGCCTCAGCTTTCCCACCGCTCGCGAAGACGTCGAGCGCGCGGAGAAGGTGCGCGTGAGGGCCCAAGACCAGGACGGTCGCTGGTTCGAGCTCGAGGCCGAGGGGCTCTTGGCCATCGCAATCCAACATGAATATGACCACTTACAGGGTGTCTTGATGATCGACCACCTGGGCCCCCTGAAGAAGAGGTTCCTGCATCGAAAGATGCTGAGGCGCGGCGAAGCCTACGCACCGGGGCCAGGTTGACAGGGGCCGGGGGATGCCCTGCTCTACTTGCCCGCACACAGGCCCTATCTCACCCCCCTGCCTTGCTGCCGCTACGAATTCGCTCGATTTTGTGCCGGTCGAGGTCGAACTTCACCGACGCACGTGGAAACATTCTAGTCCAGCGGCGCGTTTCGGATGGACCGAACGTCTACGTCACCCCGTACTCCCCCATCAGATAGTGACAACTCCCCTTCCCTTGCAAACCGTTCGCTCTCCCGCCGCCGGCGACTCGTCGTCCGACGCGGTAACCACCTACTTCGAGCAGCTCGCCCGCGTGCCGCTCCTCACGCGGGAGGGCGAGGTCGAGCTCGCGAAACGCATCGAGGAGGGTGAGCGGCATGCGTTGCGCGCCATCGTCGCGTCGGCCGTGGGCGCGCGAGAGCTCGGCGCGCTCGGAAAGGCGCTGCGCGACCGCAAGCTGCGCCTGCGAGACGTCACGAGGGCGACCGTCGACGACGAGTCGGGAGACGACGAAGACAGCGCGGGCCGTGCCATCGGCGAGGCCCTCGAGCGCGCCGCCGCCGTGGCCAGGGCGGGTCGAGCGAGCGCCCGCACCCGCGACGACCTGGTCGAGGCTCTCCTCGAGGTGCGCCTCGCGCGAAGGGCGTTCGATCGTGTGGTCGCCAAGCTTCGCGCGGCGCGAGACGGGGCTCCCCTTCCGCGAAGGCGCGCCGTCGACGCAACGCTCACCGCCATCCGCGCCGGGGAGGCCGAGGCCGAGAGGGCGAAGGCCGATCTCATCGCGGCGAACCTCAGGCTCGTCGTCTCGATCGCCAAGCGCTATCGAAATCGTGGTCTGCACCTGCTCGACCTGATTCAAGAGGGCAACCTCGGGCTGATGCGCGCCGTCGACAAGTTCGAATACAAGCGCGGCTACAAGTTCAGCACCTACGCGAGCTGGTGGATTCGCCAGAGCGTCAGCCGCGCGATCAGCGACCAGGCGCGGACGATTCGCATCCCCGTGCACATGGTCGAGACGCACAACAAGCTCTCGAAGACGCTCCGCGACATGGTGCAAGAGGGCGGCGACGAGCCGACGCCGGAGCAGATCGCGGCGCGCATGAACGTGCCCGTCGAGAAGATTCGCATGCTGCTCGAAGCGACGCGCGATCCGGTCAGCCTCGACTCGCCGGTCGGCGAAGACGGCGGGGCCACGGTCGGCGACTTCGTCGAAGACCTGTCCTTTCCGCCTCCAGACGACGCCGTCGGCGACAAGGAGCTCTCTCGCGAGACGCGCGAGCTGCTGAAGCTCCTGACGCCGCGTGAGGAGCAGGTTCTCCGCATGCGCTTCGGCATCGACTCGCCGGGCGATCAAACGCTGGAGGACGTCGGCAAGAGCTTCGAGCTGACGCGCGAGCGCATCCGCCAGATCGAGACCAAGGCCCTCCGCAAGCTCCGCCTGCCGTCGTTCCACCGCAAGCTCAAGGTCCACATCGAACGGTGAGAGCACTTTTCCTCGTCGGCGATCGGGCCCGTCTCGACGCTCGCCGTGCTCGACGTACGGGAAGTACGTCTCCGCGCGGCGACCGCCGAGCCAGACCCGCCCGCTCACCTTAGAGGAAAAGCGCTCTCAATCTCGCGTGCCCGAGGCTGTCGACAGTCACCTTCGCTTGAAGAGGGCGACGTCGAGCTTTAGCCCTCGGGCGGCGAAGTCCTGGGCGAACCGGGGAATTATGCCGGTGGGCGCGAAACCGGCTTCGTCGGTGCCGTCGGCGCTCCTCAAGAAGAGGTCGCGAACAACGATTCCGCCAGCATCGGCGCCGACGAGCTCGCCCATGCGCGCCACCCGGAGGCGGCCGTCGCTGGACCGGGTGACTTCGACGGCGAGATCGAACGACTCGGCCACCGCCTCCCGCGCTGACTCCACCGACGCGCCCGGCCTCGCCAGGGCCACCTGCGCGGCCAGCCTGGCGAGGCCCTGGCGCAGAGAGGGCGCAGACAGGCCCGCGATGACGCCCTGGCTCCCGTCGCTGACGGCGTCGACTACCGCGGCCGCAACGGCGCCCGCGAGCGACGCGATCACGAGCCGATCTGGCCGGAGCCTCGTCGCGGCCCAGAGCACCTCTTCGCCCCGTGCGCCGCGATCGGCGAGCGCGAGGCGCGTGACGTAGGCGTGACCGACCTGGATGTCGTCGGAGTCGGCCAGTACGGCGACGCGCTCGCCGGCTGCGGCGGCAGAGGCCAGCGCTGCGACCATCGAAGCGACGAGCCCAGCTCCGGTACCGACGACGAGCACGTTGGCCCGCGCGGAGACGCAGGCGTCGAGCAACGTGGCCATCGGGCGCGAGAGCGTCCCGGCCCGGACCTGGTCTTCGAGCGACCCCTCGGCGCGAACCTGCTTTCGGATCGAGAGCGTCCACGTGCTCGCGACCGGGGGCGCGATGGCGATCATTCGCGCGCCTCGCGCGAGCCGGCGATCGATGATGGCTTCGCCGGGCAAGACAGGCTCGCCCGATTGCTGCGCGAGTCGCGCGACGGTGCGGGCGAGCGCCTCGTGGCTCGTGAACGCCGGGTCGACGAGCGAGGCCTGCCCCCCGTGCATCGCGAGCACCACGTCGGGCCGCGGCACGAGGATCTCGTCGGCCTGATCGTCTTCGAGGAGCACCCCGAGCGGGCCGAGGCCGAGCAGCTCGCGAAGGGCGTCGCGCGCCAGGAGCTCGTGATCGACGCCCTCGGGCGCCTCGCCCTCATCGCGCATCGCCTTGGATTGTTCGTTCACCGCGTCGTCGATTCGCTTCACGAGCGCGTCGTCAACGAGGGGCGAGGCATCGAGCGGCGCGAGATCGACAACATCGGCCACGCGATCGATGAGCGCGATGAGCGCCCGCCGGCGAGCGGCTTGCTGCGGCGTCGAGCGGGTCGAGGCCCGCACGACAGGAGGGGCCGCGGGGGCGATCACCCCGAGCATCGCGGTGGTGGCGCGAGGTCGCGGATCCGGGTCGGGCAACCGCGGTGGACGGGGAACGCGACCCGCCGGGAGCTCCTGCAGGTCGGGTGCGCTCTCGCTGTCCGGATCGCGCTCGAGCGGGAAGTGACTGACCGCGGACTCCGCAGCGCGGCGGGGCGTGGTCGGTGGGGACGAGACGGACCCCAGGATCGCACCCGGCGCGCCCAGCGCGGGCGGGGCTTCACTCCTCACTTCGCCGGGTGCGCCCGCCGACACCGCCGCGTCGCGCATGACGGGACTGATCCTGGCCACCGCGCGGTGGGACTCGTCTCCGTCGACGACCGCGGGGGGCTGCCCCGTCTCGAGCCGAAGGACGAAGTCGCCGATGTAGATCTTGTCGCCCTCGCGAACGATGGTCGCCTGCGAAATCTTGCGCCCGTTCACGTACGTGCCGTTCGTGCTCTTCAAGTCGGTGACGATGAATCGGCCATCGCGATAGAGGAGGCGAGCGTGGTGCTTCGAAACGTTCCCCTTCGGAAGCATGAGGTCGTTGCCCTGCACCCGTCCGACGTTGATCTCGTTTCTGTCGAAGGTCTCGCGACGCTCGGCGCCCCCCTTTTCGCTGATGATGGTCGTGAACATTCCGTCTTCTTGGGAGCAGCCTCGGCGGCCATCGAGCGCACGCTGGCGGTTCCAGCGTCACTCGACGACGAGCCATCCGAAAGCCTCGGCGTGCGGCCGATTGTCGAAGCAGGGCCGCAAGCGTGTCAACTGCATGCCATCGAAAGCCCGACGGGCTGCCGACGAGGCGCGCTCTCGGGAGGAGAGCGAGACACGGGCAGGGCGTCAACGCGGGCTCGTGACAGTTCGAGGCACACCTGATCGGAGGTGCGAGCGTGACTCGGGCCGCGCCGGTCGCCCCGGGGCGCCGGGTCGCGCTATTCGCCGCGCGGGGCCGAGCTGCCGCGCCGAAACTCGCTCGTCACCTGACCGAGGAGCTCACCCGCGAGGGCAATCACGTCGCGAGCCTCGAAGCCGCTGCTGCGGAGCTCTCGGTAGATGGTCCTCGCCAGGATAGCGAGCGTCCGCGCGTCGCGTGCACCGGTGGTTTCGCCGAAGGGTAGCGCCATGGATTCTGAACCGTGACTTTCTCAGCTCTACAAGGCACGTGCCAAGTCTTTGTCCCGAGCTTTGTTCGATATTTGCGCGCCTGGATGCGGTCACGCGCTGCGCCATGCGCAGGCCGTTTCGCAGGCCGCGCGGCCAGGCCGCGCAATCGCGTTCGCGTTCGACACGTCGATCGGGCCCTCTCTGCGTCCGCTTAGCGCGCATCTTTCGAGCTCGGGCGAGGCGCGCTCGCAGGGCTCGCGTGGGGAGTTCCCGTGCATCGCGCCGGTTCGAGGCCGGCGCCTCGCGTTACGAGCGGTGATAGCGTGCGCCGCGCCGATGGCGACCCCCGATTCCCCTTCGACCGAGGCCCGAAGTTCGACCCGGGCGAGCCTGCGCACCAGCTGGATCCAGCCCGGGTCGCGGCGACGGCGGCTCCTCGTGGCGACGGCCCTATACGTGGTTACGAGCGCTGTGTTCGCCGCGTTCGCGGGCCCCGAGCGCCTCGGCCAGCACACCTCCTTCAATCACTATGCCCTCCTGGCCGACGCGTGGCTCCACGGAAGGCAAGATCTCGCTCACGGCCCGCCCGCCTACGCGATGAACAACGACTTCGCCGAGGTGAACGGCAAGACGTACATCAGCTTCCCGCCGTTCCCCGCGGTACTCATGCTCCCGTTCGTGAAGCTCGCCGGCTCCCCAGAGAACTTTCGCGACGGGCAGTTCGTCATCTGGCTGGCCGGGATCGGACCGGCGGTCCTGTTCCTGGTGCTCGAGAAGCTCCGGCGCACGGGTCGCTCTCCGCGCACGGAGGTCGAGAACGTCGTCCTCGCGGCGCTCTTCGCGTTCGGCACGGTGTACTTTTTCACCGCCGTCGAGGGCACCGTCTGGTTCGCCGCCATGGTAGTCGGCGTAGGGTGTCAGGCGCTCTATGCGCTCTTTGCCCTCGACGCCGAGCGACCCGGCCTCGCGGGCGCGATGCTGGCGTGCGCGTTCATGAGCCGGCCCACGATGGTGTTCGCGGCTCCACTCTTCGCGCTGGAGGCGGCGCGAGTGCACGGCGGCGCATCGTTTGCCGCTGGCGCGACCCTCGGCGAGCATGCGCGAGCTGCATGGCGCGGGCTCGATCGGGCGGCGCTCGCCAGGAGCTACGCGGCGTTCGCGCTGCCGATCCTCGTGGCGTTCGGGGCCAACTCGCTCCTGAACCATTCCCGCTACGGCACGTGGAGCCCGTTCGATCCCGGCCACGAGTACCTGACGGTGGGCTGGCGATCCCGCATCGTTCGCTGGGGTCTCGTCGGCTATCACTTCCTCGGCAAGAACCTCGGCATCGCGTTGACCAGCCTTCCCTGGCTACCCCCGAAAGACGCCGTGGCTCAGTTCGGGGCGCCGTTCAAGATCAACGAGCATGGGCTCGCGCTCTGGTTCACGACCCCGCTCTATTTCTGGCTGCTCTACCCAAAGCGCTTCGACGACCAACCCGACCGCAAGTGGCTCTACACCGTCGTGGCGCTTTCGGCCGCGGTCCCGGCGGCCCTCGATTTGCTTTACCAGAACTCCGGATGGCGCCAGTTCGGCTACCGCTTCTCGAACGACTATGCCGTGCTCCTGTTCGTGCTTCTCGCTGTCGGAGCGCGGCCGATGCGACGCCTCTTCGCGGTCTTCGCCGCGTGGGGTGTCGCCTGGAGCGTGTTCGGCGCGGCGACGTTCGACAAGGCGGCGTTCGACCGCTTCTACTTCAGGGACGGATCGCAGACGGTCGTCTATCAGCCGGACTGACGCCATGAAGAGATGGAGCTTTCTCTCGTTCGCCTCGTTCGCCTCGTTCGCCTCGTTCGCCTCGTTCGCCTCGTTCGCCGGCATCGCCTGCGGCACCACGGGCTCGCTGGCCCCGCCGGGCAAGGTCGTCGAGTCGCTCGCGGTGACGAGTCGCTCGTTTCCATCGGGCGGTCAGATTCCGGTCGACTACACCTGCGACGGCGCGAACCGTTCGCCGCAGCTCACCTGGAGCGCGCCGCCGCCTGGCACCCACGGCTTCGCGGTCGTGGTCGAAGACCCCGACGCGCCGAGCGGCACGTTCACGCACTGGATCGCCTACGACATCAGCGGCGATGCACGCTCGCTTCCCGAGGCCGTCGACCTCGCCTCGACCGGAGGGTCCACGGGCCTCAACGACTTCAAGCGACCCGGCTACGGAGGCCCCTGCCCTCCTCAGCTCGAGATCCATCGGTACGCCTTCCGCGTCTTCGCGCTCGACGCCCCGCTGCGCGCGGGTCCCGAGCCGAACCGTGACGGGATCGACGCCGCGCTGCGTGGTCACGTGCTCGCCGCCGGCTCGCTCGTGGGCGAATTCTCTCACTAGGCGCAAAGGCTAGGGGAGCTTCACGCGCTGGCCGGCCTTGATGCCGTGGCGCCGGGACCACCCTGCGTTGACCTCGAGGACCCATCGCGACGGGCATCCCACGCCGCGCGACGTGTCGTCGAGCGTGGGCGCGTTCTCGACGATGCCCACAACGAGGCCGTCTTCATCGATGTAGAGCAGGTCGAGCGGAATGCAGGTGTTGTGCATCCAGAACTTGTGGTCGTCGCGAACCGATAGGTCGAAGAGCATGCCCCGCTCGGCTCCGAGGCTCTTTCGATACATGAGCCCGCGCATCGTATCGTGCTCCGAGCGGACGAGCTCCGCGTCGACGGCGACACCGCTCGCGTCGGGAAATGCGACGCGCACGGTGGGCAGCGTGCCCGCGCCACCCTCCGGGTCGGCCGGACACCCCGGCGCGGGTGCGGCAGCCACCGCCGGTGGAGGCGCGAGCGGGGTCGCCTGCACGCAGCGGCCGGGGTCGTCGTGGGCGCCGGCGCGGGTGACTCCGTCGTTGCCCAGCGCCGGGCGCTGGAGCGGGAGAGGCGGCGACGAAGGCTCCGCTGCAGCCCCCGACCCGGTTGCGCCGGCTGGCGTCGCAGGGGCCGCGAGCGCGCCGTGCTGCCCGAAGTCTTCGGGAGGGACTCGCTCGCACTCGGCTTCGGTCAGCGCGGCCACGATTGACGCAACGGACGCGAGCAACGCTAACGCCGGGCGCATGAGCAACCCGTTTAGCAAGCCGCCTCGACGGCGACAAAAAGAAAGCGGCACCGCGTAGGGGCTCGGGGGGGGAGAGCCGTCCTACGCGGTGCCACACATCCCTTTTGCTATCGGCGTGCCAACCGCCGACCCACGTGATTCCAGCTACTTGCAACCATCCACGAGCGCTTCATCATTCACAATCGAAATCGATGGTGCCTTTCGCGTTTCACAAATGCAAATTGCCTCCGGGGACATGCGGTGGGTTTCTTGGGGAAGATCGACGCGAAGTCCCCTCCGGTAGAGATCGCCGCTCGGCTCTGGGTCTTCGCCGCTCAGGCCTTCAGGCTGCGAACGCCGGCCAAATGAACTTTTCCAGGCAAACTGCGGCCGACGACGCTCTCAGCGACCTTTCCAGCTTCGACCAGGCGTTCGAGATCGATGCCCGTGGCGATGCCCATTCCGTCGAGCATGTACACGAGATCTTCGGTCGCGAGGTTTCCCGCAGCACCGGGTGCATACGGACACCCGCCCATGCCGCCTACGCTCGCGTCGAAGTCACGGATGCCCATCTCGAGGCCGACGAGCACGTTCGCGAGCGCGGTGCCGCGTGTGTCGTGCATGTGCATCGCGAGCCGGGCAGGCGCGATCTCGCCGAACATGCGCTCGAGGATCCTCGCGGTGTGCCGCGGCGTTCCGACGCCGATCGTGTCGCCCAGCGAGACCTGGTAGCAGCCCATGTCGAGCAGCTTCTTCGCCATCGTCACGGCGCGCTCGGGATCGATGTCTCCCTCGAAGGGGCAGCCCCAGACCGTCGACAGATAGCCGCGCACGCGCATCCCCTGCGCGCGCGCAGGGCCAATGGTCTCCTGGAACGCGACGAGCGTGTCGGCGACCGTCTTGTTCACGTTCTTCCGGTTGTGCGTCTCGCTCGCCGAAACGAAGACCGCGATCTCGCTCATGCGCGCGGCGCGGGCCCGCTCGAGGCCCCGCCCGTTCGGGCAGAGCGCGCTGAACGCGACGCCCGGCGGAGGCTTCGCGTGCCGGCCCACCTCGTCGGCGTCGGCGAGCTGCGGGATCCACTTCGGCGAGACGAAGCTCGTGATCTCGATTCGCTTCAACCCCGCGAGCACGAGGGCGTCTATGAGGCGCAGCTTGCTCCGGAGCGGCACGGTCGCGCGCTCGTTCTGAAGGCCGTCGCGGGGCGAGACCTCGTACACTGAGACGCTGTCAGGTAGGTTCTGGAGCATGGCAGGCGGCGCCGAGCAGGCCGAGAGCAGGACCTAAGGCTTAGGTATTGCTCCGGAACCTCCCCCCCGCAAGGGCGGCGCACGACGACCCTCGACAGCCCCGCGCGCTGAAGCCGAAGTCATGAGCGCCCCGGACGTATAGACCCCTGCCATCAGCTGCCGCTATCCTACCCGTATGCAGGATGGTCCTGACCGCGACGCACCGTCGGGCCTTCGCGGCTGGTTGTCGGACGTGTATTTTCCGGCGCTCGTTTCAGCGCAGGCCGATCAGCTCGTGCGGCGCCTCGGCGACCGCGCAACGGTCGACGACCCCATCTTCGGGCGAACGACCGGAATGCCTGCGCTGGCGCGCTATCTCGAAGAGATCGCCGCGTGGCTGGGCAAGCATAGCGGCGCGTTCGACAAGGTCGCGTTCGTCACCGGCTCTGATCGCGACGTGACCGAGGGGACGCTATCGCTCACGTTCGAGGGCCGCGCCGTGAAGGTGCCCGTGGCGGTGGTCGCCGAGCGGCGCCCGGGCCGCGAAGTCGAGATTCGCCTCTACTATTCCACGAAGCCCATCAAGGGGACTCGGGCGATTCGATCGCCGCTCCTGCCGCAAGACGACGAGGTGGCCGTTCCTCTGCAGGTCGCCACGCAGCTCGACGCGCTCTCGCACGGCGACGTCACCTCGGTCATGGCGAGCTTCGAGAACGGCGCGGTCCTTCGCGACGCCGCCGGCCAGACGCACGTCAAGGAGAACGACGGCGGCCCGCTGCGCGCGTACTACGAGGCGCTGTGCCCCCCCGCCTCCGTAAAGACCAAAGGCGCCGGCATCGAGGTCCTCAAGGGCGCCCGCGCCGACGACGGGCGCATCTGCGCGCTGGAGTACACGGTCGTCCGCGTCCGCGGAAAGAACGTCGCTCCCCAGGCCGGCCTCGCGGTCTATGAACGCGGCGAGACGGGCCTGCTCCACTCGGTGCGTGTCTACGAAGACATCGACGGCTGACTCTTCTCTCGCAGAGCGCCCCGTTACACGCCTACGAGGCGCATCTGGCGACGGTTGGCGGCCGTGAAGGGAATCGCGTACTGGCCCGAGAAGCAGGCGTGGCAGAAGCTGCTCCCGCCGCCCAGGGTGTCGATCATCCCATCGAGCGACAGATACCCGAGCGAGTCGGCCGTCACGTAGCGCGTGATCTCTTCCACCGAGTGGCTCGACGCGATGAGCTCGCGACGCGTCGGCGTGTCGATGCCGTAGTAGCAGGGCCACTGGGTCGGGGGGCTCGAGATGCGGAGGTGGACCTCGCGCGCGCCCGCGTCCCTCACCATCTTGACGATCTTGCGCGAGGTCGTGCCCCGGACGATGGAGTCGTCGATGACGACGACGCGCTTCCCGCGGAGCACCGGCTCGACGGGGCTGAGCTTCAGGCGCACGCCGAAATGCCGGATGCTCTCCTGGGGCTCGATGAACGTGCGGCCCACGTAGTGCGACCGCATCAGGCCCATCTCGAAGGGGACGTTCCGCGCCGCGGCATACCCGATCGCGGCGGGGACGCCGGAGTCGGGCACCGGCACGACCACGTCGCACTCGACGGGATGCTCCTTCGCGAGGGCGCGACCGAGGGCCTTGCGCGTGTCGTAGACGCTGCGTCCGCCGAGCTTGGAGTCAGGACGCGCGAAGTACACGTACTCGAAGACGCACATGCGCGGAGGTGCGGGCGGAAGCGGCCGCATCGACCGCATGCCCGTCGCGTCAATGACGATCATCTCGCCGGGCTCGACGTCGCGGACGTATTCGGCGCCGATGAGATCGAACGCGCAGGGCTCGCTGGCGACGACGTGCGCGTCGCGCTTCGACGACAGGATGCCGAGGCAGAGCGGCCGGATGCCCATGGGATCGCGCACCGCGATGACCGCCTCTTCGGTCATGAAGAGGAGCGAGTACGCCCCCTTGACCTTGGTCAGCGCGTCGGCGATGCGATCTTCGATCGCGATCTCTTTACTGGCCGCGACGAGGTGCACGAACACCTCGGTGTCGGTGCCGCTCTGGAAGATCGAGCCCCTGGCCTCGAGCTCGGCGCGGATGTCTTCGGCGTTGGTGAGGTTGCCGTTGTGACAGACGGCGAGCGAGCCGCGGGCGTAGTCGACCGCGATGGGCTGCGCGTTCTTGATGTGCGAGCCGCCGGCGGTCGAGTAGCGCACGTGGCCGATCGCGATGCGACCGGGGAGATGACCCAGCTGTTCCTGGTTGAACGAGTCTTGCACGAGGCCCATCGCGCGGTGCGCGTAGAGCTTCTCGCCGTCGGTGGTGACGATTCCGGCCGACTCCTGGCCGCGGTGCTGCAGGGCGTGCAGACCGAGGTAGGTCATGTTGGCGGCCTCGGGGTGGTCGAAGACCCCGAAGACGCCGCACTGATCGTGGAAGTGATCGTCGTCGATCTCCGCGGATCGGTCAGGCCCCGCTGAAGCAGGAGCAGGATCGAGCACGACGAGGCGTCGCTTGGCGTCGGACATTCGGCGAGCTGGAACCTAACCGCGGATGAGTCTTCCGGCCAGGGGCGAGGCCACGTTTGATCCCCGCGACGCCACGAGCGGGGACCGGGGCCGCGGCCCTCAGCCCTGGATCTTGCCGCGGTAGGTCGCCGTGACCGAGATCTTGTAGCGCGCGTGCTCGTGGTCGGCGCCCTCGAGGGCCAGGGCGTCCATCGCCTCGCGGACGGCGGCGCCGCAGGCTCCGACGATCTTGCGATCGCGCAGCGAGCGGCCGGCCCTCGGCAGGCTGATGCGAACCTTTCTTCGCAAGAAGCTCACGTCGGCCACGTATTCGATCGTGCCCCCGCTCGCCGACGACGCGCCGCACGAGGCCGACTGAGAGATCGCCTGGGCCAGAGCCTGCTCGATAGTCGCCACGTGGTCGCACTGGTCGGCGGGAGTCTTTCGGGGGCCCTTGTCGTGGCACGCCAGGACGCGCGGTTCCGACACGGAAACGGGCGCGGGCCCGCCGGCGTCGAGCGTGGCCACGGCGCCGTGCGCGTCTTCGACGGCGAGCGCCGACGCCGACGGGGACGCGGCTTCGCTCGCCGACCCTTCCGCGGAGCCGTGGGGTCTGCGCCAGAGATAAAGGCCCCCCCCGACGAGGAGCAGCCCCACGATGGCCGCCGCGACGAGCTGCGCACGTGGGGGCCGCTCGGGCGTCGGGAATCCGTCGCCGCTGCTCCGTGCGCGGGTCGGGCGAGGGTCCGACGGCGGATGCGAGGGTTCGCGCGGGCTCACGAGTCGACCTTCACGAGTCCCATGCTCACGGGTCCGCGCTCATGAGGCCACGCTCATGAGGCCACGCGTCATGAGGCCACGCTCATGAGGCCACGCGTCATGAGGCCACGCGTCATGAGGCCACGCGTCATGAGGCCACGCGTCATGAGTCCACCAAAGATCGAACATTCAAGCCGAGCTCGTAGCGAGCGATCGTCGCCGCCAGGTCGAGCCCGTCAGGCAGCATTCCCTGCACCTGCCCGACCACCTGTTCGACGAGGTTCCGCGCCTCCTGAGAGCCGGGACCGACCATCGCGACGCAGAAGCGCAGCGGCCCGGTGCGGCCCGCGGTCACCGCGATGAGCGAGAGCAGAAGCATGTCGGTGAGCTCGACCACGCGCGTGGCCGTTCGCCGGAGCGCGAGCATCTCGAGGATCGTGGGCCGGTCGCTGACCAGCCGGTTCGGGCCGCGGAGCTCGTAGCGAGCGAGCGTGAGCGGCGCCTCGACCCAGTCGGAGAACGCCGCCTCCTCGTCGAGGGCTTTCAACATCTGGTCGCGGATGAGAAGGCCGGTTAGACCGTCACGCTTCTGAAGGTACGCTCGCGCGCGCCGGTGGTTCGCTCCGTCGCGCACGAAGCTGACGAGCTTGAAGCGCAGCTCCCCGAGCTGCACCTCGCCGCCGTGCATCAGGTTCACGCTCTTCCTGCGCTCGTAGGTGAAGTCGACGTAGGTCCCGTTCGTCGAGCCCACGTCTTCGACGATCCAGGTTGCGTTCTGCCACTTGAGCACCGCGTGCTGCCCGCTCGCCGTGGCCTCGGGCACGACGAGGTCGTTGTCGGCCCGGCGACCCGCCGAAACGACAGGCTTGTCGAGGCTGACCAGCTCGCCAACGAACTCGGGTGCGTTGGTCGCGAACGTCGCGAGCAGCGCTTGCGAACCCGACACGAACGCTTGCGATGCGCTCCGGCCCGGCGGCGGCCCGGGGTCGAGGCGCTCGCGTGGCACCTGAATGGGGTTGGTCGTGAGCGTCACCGGGTTGAAGAACCGCAGGTGGCGCGCGGGCAGACGCTCTTGCGAGTCGTCGGCGAAGCAGCGAAACACCTGCTTGATCTCGTCGATGCTCAGCCCGGAGGGCACGTCGAACATGATCTGCTGGCGCATCGGCTTCGCGCGCGGCTTGTACCCGGGCTCGGGCACCCGGCAGGTCCACATCTCGAGGAGCGTCAGCCCGAGCGCATACACGTCGTCCTCGGGACTCGCGCCGCCCGAACGAATGCGCTCCGGACTCATGTAGTTCGGGGTTCCGCCGTCGGGCGGGGCCCCCGGGCGTCGCGCGCTGGCCCGCGCGCGCTCCTTGGCGAAGCCGAAATCGAGGACCATGGCCTTGCCGAACGAGCCGTCCTGGTTCGTCGTGACCATGACGTTGCCGGGCTTGAGGTCGCCGTGAACGAGGCCTTGCTGATGGATCGCCGCGACCCCCGAGGCCACGTCGTGGGCGATGCGACGGAACTCGTCGGCCGTATAGCCGCCCTGCGCCTTCTTGCGCCGGATGTGCGTGTGGAGCGTCTGCCCCGTGATGTGCTCCATCACGAGGATCGGCCCGTACGGGCTCGACGCGAGATCGTGCACGCGGCAAACGTTCGGGTGGCTGACCGACCGCGCCAGGAGCAGCTCCTGCCGGAGCGCCTCGTCGTCGCCCGGCATCCGGGCTTCTTCGCGGACGATCTTCAGGGCCACGGGCTGCTGGGTGGTGCGGTCGTAGGCAAGGAAGACCTCACCCATTCCGCCCTTGCCGAGGCTCTGACGGATCTCGTAGCGGTCGCTGACGACCGTACCGTGCGTCAGCGGCGGCAGGCCGCTCCGGCTGCCCTCCGTCATTGTCGCCTCGACGCCGCCTCGCTCCGGAACATCATTCCTCGACCCGACCCGTGCCCGCGCGCGACATTGCGGCGCAGTGGAAGCGCGACCATAGTGCCACGATTAGGGCAGCTACGCCCGACCGTGGACCCAGGTTCTCACATCGAGCCCACGACCGCCATTGCTTCGGTCAAGCCGTTCAGGCAAGCCGCGCGTAGAGGCTCTCGAGGGCATCGTCGAGTTTGTCGATCTGGGTGCCGCCCGCCTGCGCCATATCGGGCCGGCCTCCCCCGGAACCGCCGAGCATTTGAGCGATCCCCCGGATGAGGTCTCCTGCGCGGTAGCGGCCGGTGAGGCCCTTCGAGACCGTGAGAACGAGCATGGCCTTTCCCTGCCCCACGCCCCCGACAAGGACCACGGCCTCGCCGAGCTTGTCGCGCAGCTTCTCGGCCATCTCGCGCAGAGTCGCCGCGTCGCCGACCGGGAGGCGGACGGCAACGGCCTTGCCACCGGGAATCTCGCGGGCGCCCCGGAGCTGTTCGTCGAGCCCGCCGACGCCCGCGCCTGCGCCCATCGCGACCTGTCGTTTCAGGTCCGCGATCTCTTTCTCGAGCTGCCGCTCGCGGTCGACGAGCTTCTCGATCTTCTCGGTGACGTCGCCCGGCGCCGCCTTCACGGCCCGCGCCGCGCCGCGGAGCGAGGACTCGATGACGCGAACGTAGGCGAGCGCGTTGAGGCCCGTGGCCGCCTCGATGCGACGCACCCCGGCCGCGAGCCCTTGCTCGCTCACGACCTTGAACAGACCGATCTCGCCGAGCGAGCGCGCGTGGGTACCGCCGCAAAGCTCGACCGAGTCGCTCGTCATCGTGAGCATGCGCACGACGTCGCCGTATTTCTCCTCGAAGATCGCGACCGCGCCGCGCTTGCGGGCCTCGTCGATGGGCAGCACTTCGGTCAGCACGGGCGCGTCGGTGAGGACCTTGGCGTTCACGAGGTCTTCGATGCGGACGATCTCGTCGGGCGAGAGGGCCTTGCCGTGCGAAAAATCGAAGCGCAGGCGGTCGGCGCCGACCAGCGACCCCTTCTGCGTCGCCTGTTCGCCCAGAACGGTTCGTAGCGCCCAGTGCAGGAGGTGCGTCGCCGAGTGGTTGCGGCGCGTGGCGCTCCGGCGCTCGTGATCCACGGCGAGATGAACCGACTCCCCGACCGCGAGCGCGCCCTTCGCCACCGTGCCGTGGTGCGCGATGACGCCAGCGATCGGCTTCTGCGTGTCGGTCACCCGAAAGCACGCCGGTTCGATGCCGCGGACGTCGATGACGCCGGCGTCGCCGGCCTGACCGCCGGCCTCGCCGTAGAACGGTGTCGCGTCAGTCACGACGACAGCTTCCTGGCCCTCGACGACGCGGTCGACCAGCTTCCCCCCGGCGACGATCGCGAGGATGCGCCCCTCGCCTTCTTCGCGCTCGTAGCCCATGAACTTCACGCCGGCGGGCGCCGCGCGGTGCACGGCGTCGAGGACGTCTCGCCACACGTGCTCGATGGCCTGGTCGCCGAGCTTCGAGCCCTCGCTCCGGGAGCGCTGCTCTTCGAGGGCGCGCTCGTAGCCGGCCACGTCGACGGAGAAACCGCGCTCTTGCGCGATGACCTGCGTCAGGTCGACCGGAAAGCCGAAGGTGTCGTGGAGCTTGAACGCGGTCTCGCCGCCGATGACGACCTTACCCGTCGACCGCATGCCCGCGACCTCTTCGTCGAGGATCTTGAGGCCGCGCTCGATGGTCTCGCGAAAGCGCTCTTCTTCGGCGCGCGCGACGCTCGCGACGAGCTCCTTGTGCCGCTCGAGCTCCGGATACTCCTGTCCCATGCGGTCGACGACTTCGAGCGCGACCTCATGCAGGAATGGCTGGCGGATGCCGAGGCGATGCCCGTGGCGAATCGCGCGCCGCATCACCCGACGAAGGACGTATTCGCGGCCGGCGCGATCGGGAAAGATGCCCTCGGCCACGAGGAACGCGGTCGTGCGCGCGTGGTCGGCGATGACGCGCATCGACACGTCGTCGTCGCCCTGCGTACCGGTGTACCGCTTGCCGCTGATCTCGCTCACCTTCTCGACCAGGCCGCGGAGCGCGTCGGTGTCGTAGTTGCTGGTGACGCCCTGAAGGACGCTCGCCATGCGCTCGAGCCCCGCGCCGGTGTCGACGCAGGGCTTGGGCAACGCCGTCAGCCTGGCCTCGCCGCCGGCGTCGATCGTTCGATCAAACTGCATGAAGACGAGGTTCCAGAGCTCGGTCCACCCGAGCCCGTCGGGCGTGGGCTCGTCACCGAAGCGCCCGTAAGGGACGCCGCCCGAGATGTCGCCGTTGAACCAGTGGAGCTCGGTGCACGGCCCGCAAGGGCCCGTCTCGCCCATCTGCCAGAAGTTGTCGCCGGGCATGCCCGGGAGGCCGAGAATGCGCTCGTCGGAGAAGCCGGTGACCTTGCGCCAGAGGGCGCGCGCGTCGTCGTCGGGCGGAACGCCGCCGGCCCCGCCCCCGCTGCCGCCGAAGACCGTGATGAGGATTCGCTCTTGCGATAGGTCGTAGACCTTCGTCAGGAGATCCCACGCGTAGACGATCGCCTCTTCCTTGAAATAATCGGCGAACGAGAAGTTTCCGAGCATCTCGAAGAACGTGTGATGGCGGGCGGTCACGCCGACGTTCTCGAGGTCGTTGTGCTTGCCCGAGATGCGGATGACCTTCTGGCTCGACGTCGCGCGCGAGTACGGGCGCGACTCTTTACCGACGAAGACGTCTTTGAACTGCACCATCCCGGCGTTGACGAACATCAACGTCGGGTCATTCTGGGGAACGAGCGACGAGCTCGGGACGAGCTTGTGCCCCCGGCTCTCGAAGAACTCGAGGAACGCGCGGCGGACCTCGGCAGACGCGGGGGACATGATGCGCGCGGGCTATAGCACGGGCGCCCCCGCGGTTTGAGGGGTCGCCATCTCGCTCGCTCGCGCTCGCCGCCGGCCTGCGCCGGCCTGCCGCGGCGGCCTCGCTCCGGCCCACTCGCCGGCGCCGTCAGCGCGCGGCGACCAGGAGCCCGTCTTCGGCGCCGCGAAGCGCGCTCTGCACGGCGGCCTGGACCGCGTCTTCTTCGAGCTTGCGGCGGCCTTGATCGGTGAGGTCCGCGCCCGGACCGAAGGTGGTCGCCGCGCCCGACACCGTACCCCTCAACGTTTGCCCGCGGCGAACCGCGAACTCGACGCGCACCTGCACTTGCGTCGCGCCCCCGATGCGCGACTCCGTGACCTGTATGACGTTCCCGTCGAGCGTGATGACCGGCACGTGACGCTGGACCGCTTGCTGGCGAAGCGCCGGGTCGCCATCGAGCAACGCCGTGCCCTTCATGGCGCCCGCCCGGGCCCGCGCCGCGCCGCCAAGCACGTGCGCGAGCTCGTCGCCGCGGTCGCCGCCAACGGAGCTGTGGTTGCTCATCGAGCCCAGCTCCACGAGATACCGCACGCCGAGCGCGAGGCGGTGGGCGTCGCTGGTCTCGCTGTCCGCGCCCGCGGCGCGCCGTAGCAGCGTGATCGCCACCCGGAGCTGCGCCGCGACGCTCGCGGACGCATCGCGCGCGAGGCGCCCCTCGAGGGCCGGCAGAGCGGCGGGGTCCGCGAGGGACCCGAGCGCGCGGGCCGCGGCCACGCGCACCGCGGGGTGCACGTCTCCCAGGGCCTCTTCGAGCGCCTCGCGCGCCCCGTCCGGCCGTGTGTGGCCGAGCACCAGCGCGGCGCTGACGCGGACGCGAAAGTCGTTGGCTTCGGAGAGATCGCGCATCGTGGCGCTGGGCTCCTCGGCTCTCGAGACGCCAGAGACCGTGCCCGCGAAGGCGCTGGCGACGATCACGCAAGCCACCGCCCGCCGCAAGAACCGTGACCCATCGAGCGTCCACATTCGCTGCGCCATCCTCGTCTTTCCCCCACTCGCACCGCGTCGCACGTTCGCCACCCGCGCCGGCACCATTGCAGTCGCAATCATCGAGCCAACAGCTCCTGGACCTCCTTTTCGATCTGCACCTCGTCGACGCCGCGGTAGCCCACGTGCGCGAAGCGAACGACGGCCGCATCGGCCGGCGTCGAGGCCGACGTCGACGAAGCCGCGCCGCCGCCGCCTGGCAGGGCGCCGCCGCAGCCGCTCGATGCCGCCGTGGCCAGCGCGGCGAGGGCTACGACCGCGCCCCGGACGTGTCCGGAACACGAGGCTCGAAGGCCCGGGGCCTGCGGCGTCTTCGGAGAAGCCTTCGTCGTTTCAGACGCGATCGGCGCGGCGGCATGCGGGTCCACACTTTAGTTAGACCTCACCGAGCGGGGATGCCTCAAGCGCGCCAATCTGCGACGCGCGCGATCGCTCGGGAAGTGTGCGTGCCCGTACGTTGGTGCCATGTGCTGGCGACCACCATTCGAGCGCACATAACTTGACAGGCGCCGCGCAGCCGGACGAATGAGGTGAGAGTCATGGTCACACGAGATCGGATCGATGGAAGGTCGCCCGGAGCGAAGCGAGCGCTGGGACCGCTCGCCGCCGCCGCTCTCGGAGCGGTGCTCGCGTGCTCTTCGAACAGCGCGCCGCATCCGCCGATCCCCGCGGGCTGCACCGAGAAGAACGGCGTCCCCTGCACGGCGAGCGTGGCCGGCGGAGGCGTTTCGGCCGAGGGTGACGGCAGCGCCCCCGAAGGCACCTCGACCGGCGCGATCGGAGACGCCACGTCGTGCACCGGAGCCACTCAGATCTTCGGCACGACAACGGCGGCCTGCATCGCCTGCATCGCGGCGAGTTGCTGCTCGAACCCGTCGAGCTGCCCCAACGACACGAGCTGCGCGTCGGTCGCCTTCTGCGTCTTGAACTGCCTGCCCACCGATCCGTCGTGCGTCCAGGGGTGCGAAGCGCAGGCTTCGTCGGCCACCGTGACGGCGTTCACGGATCTCGCCTCGTGCTCGGCGAGCAGCTGCTCGGTGTGCCCGACCTTGCAAACCGCGAACGGCGATATCTGAGCGGGCCGACGAGAGAATCGCGCAGAGCGCGCTCGACGGGCAGTCCGCCGCACGGATAGCGGCACGATTGCGAAGCGTTCGAGCGCTCGTTCGAGCGGCCGCCGGACCGAAGTAATCGGCTGTAATCGACACGTGGCGGGGGCGGGATGATCTTCCCGTCATGGCGCTCCAACTCCAGGCGGAATCGGCACGACGCACTCCACGACACACGCTGTTGGCACGTGACGACCGTTCGGGCGTGCGCATCCCGCCGCTACGCCCGAGTGAACCGCCACTGCCGCTCGCACGCGACATCCTCCCCGAGGCACGGCAGGCCGACGCGATGGCGGGGCCGGCCGACCTCGCCCGGATCTGGCACGACTTCATCGGGGGCCGGCTGCGGGTGGACTCGACCGTCTCCGACGCCGACCGCCACTACGTGTTCATGAGCATCCACAAGACCGCCGGCGAGTTCCTGAACGACCGCGAGACCACGGTGCTCGGCCGGGTGCTCTGCGGTGAGCAGCAGAAGGCCGTCGCCCCGGAGCTCGAGATGGCCTGCTCGACCGCCTCGAAGTGGTACACGTCCGCGCTCGAGAAGCTCGGGTTCCGGCGCCGGCCGCTGCCGCTCCCGCTCGTCATCGCCGCACAAACCCGAAAGGCCGACCGGGCCCTTCCGGTCGCGGCACGATGCGCCGACCTCTTCAGCGATGACGAGCCTAGGGTCCTCCTCAGCATTCCGAGGCCGGCGATCGGACGGCAGTCGCTCACGTGCGCCGAGGAGGAGGTAGCGGCGTACCTCGCCGAGGGGGACTCCCGATGGCAAATCGCCATCAAGCGAACGAAGTCGGCGCAGACGATCGCCTGCCAGCTGCGCGGCGTGTACTCCAAGCTCCAGGTGCGCGGCCGCTACGACCTCGTTCGCAAGGGCGTCGAGCTCGGATGGTTCTGCTGATTCGTGACCGCCGCCCCATGAGCGCGAACGGGCCGCGGGCTCGGTTCATCGGAGCCATCATGCAACCTCGACGTCGATTCGCTTGGTCGTCATGCCGCCCAGTACGTCGAACGTCTTCACGAGCGCGACGTAGCGCCCGGGCCCGCCGTACGCGTGCGTTGCCGACAGCCTCAAGGGCGTCTGCGCGCGCGTGCGCCAGAGGCGCGAGCCCGCGTTGAGCGCGCCCCCCTGGTGGTCCCAGTCGATGCACCACCCGTCGAGCCACTGCGACCAGTGATCCACGCTCGCCCGCACCGGCTCGGGCACGGAGAGGGCAGGCAACGCGAACGACGCGAGCTCGATCGTCGCGTTTCGGCCGTCGATCGCGACGCGGGCGTCGAGATCGCGGGGCGCCCCCTCGAGGCTCGCGTGCGCCGGCGACGTGACGGCTCGCTGCACGACGAGTGGCGCGATTCGCGGGAGGCGCAGGAGGCGCTTCCGTGTCGTGTGAACGGCGATCGACGAGGCGTCGCATGCGACCCAGCGGCGGCCGAGCTTCTCCGCGACCACCGCAGTCGTTCCCGACCCGACGAAGCAGTCGAGGACGAGGTCGTCCGGGTTCGACGACGCGCGGACGATGCGCGACACCAGGGCCTCGTTCTTCTGCGTGGGGTAGCCGACCTTCTCGCCAGAGAACGACACGATCTGGATGCTATCCATGCGATCGACGTCGCTGCCGTTCCACACGTCTTCGATCGGATACCCAGCGCCGCGCGGAGGCTTGCCGTCGCGCCGCACGTACCCGGGCGGGTACGGCACGTACTCCTTGTGAAAGGTGGCGGGCCGCCCCCCCTTCGCGTAGAAGAGCAGCGTGTCGTGGTTACGAATCCAGCCTCTCGCCTGCGACTTGAAGCCGCTCACCCAGCCGATGCGCCAGACGATCTCGCGCTGAAAAGCTCCCTGACCGAAGATCTCGTCGAGAACGACCTTCGCGTAGTGAGCGACGTGAGCGTCGAGGTGAACGTAGAGGCTGCCGCCGTCGGCGAGCAACTCGAAGAGCCGCCTCGCCGCGCCGTCGAACCAGGCGAGCCAGGCGTCGAGCCCGCGCGCGTCTTCGTACGCAGGCACGGCGATGCGGGGCGTGTCGTCGGGCGCGCCGGGGATCGAGGCGCGAAAGTCGAAGGCGCCCCCGGTGTCGAACGGCGGGTCGATGTAGACCAGCGCGACGCGTCCCGCGAGCTCGGCGGCCAGCGCAGGCAGCACGCGCTCCTGATCGCCGAGAACGAGCCGGTTGCTCCAGTCGCTCCGGCACGATGGGCCGCCGTCGGGCGCATCGTGGGGATCGTGCACTTCGTCGGTCTCGAGGGGCGCAGCGTCGCGAGACGGCTCGACGCGAACGCCGTCGCGGTACTTGCCTTCCCAGAGAAGCTCGACCACCGCAGGCATCTCTAGCCCGGCGAGTGATGCGATGGAAGGACGGCACATCAGTCTCCTCTCGTCGCGCGAGAGGGCGCCCGAAGCGAGGACTAGCGGCCGATGTAGGAGCCGAGCTCGCGCTCTTCGGAAATGGCGCGCAGCTTCTTCAACGCCGCCGCTTCGATCTGTCGCACGCGCTCGCGCGAGAGATTGAACGACTTGCCGACCTCTTCGAGCGTTTGGCCGGGACCGCCGTCCATGCCGAACCGGAGCTTCAGCAGCTGCTGCTCGCGAGGCGAGAGGTGATCGAGGAGAGCGCGCGTCTGCACTTGCATGCGGCCCTGCGCGAGCTGCTCGTCGGGCGCCGGAGACCGCATGTCGGCCACGCGGTCACCGAGTTGGCCGCCGTCGCCCGCGTCGCCGAGGGGCGCCTCGAGACGGAGCGGTTCGCGCACGAGACCGCGAATCGCTCGCACCTTGTCGATCGGCAGACCGCTCTCGCGCGACAGCTCTTCGTCGCTCGGATCGCGGACGCCTTGCTGCGCCATGGCCCGCTTGACCCGCTCGAGCTTGTGACGGCTCTCGAGGAGGTGCACGGGCACGCGGATCGTCTTGCTCTGGTCGGCCAGAGCGCGCGCCATGGCCTGCCGGACCCACCAGGCTGCGTACGTGGAGAACCGGTGACCGCGCCGCCAGTCGAACTTCTCCACCGCGCGAATGAGACCGAGCTGACCTTCTTGCACGAGGTCGTGCATGTCGAGCCCCTGCCCCACGAAGCGGCGGGCGTAGGTGACCACCAGGCCGAAGTTGGCGCCCACGAACTCGTGAACGGCGCGCTCGGCATCGCGACGGCCGCGGGTGAACGTGCGGCGCGTTCGCTCGTCGGCCCCGCGGGTGCGGAGCGAGCGGGCGATGCGGTCGAAGATGGCGCGCTCGAAGCGCTGCGACGAGAGGTCCATCGCCAGGCGCGTACGGCGGCGCTTGCGGCGCTCTCGCGTCGCCTCGTCGCGAACGACTTTGCCCGTGACGCCCGTTGCGGCCCGCTCGAGGAGCCGGACCAGCCGGTCGACGCCCGTGGGCGTGTCGGCGTCTTCTTCGGCGTTACGCAGCATCTGCGACGGGATGAGCCGCCCTTCTTTCAGCTCGGCAGCGATCGCCCGGAGCGGCACCGAGGCGTGCGCGGTCCCGAGGAGGGCGTAGAGCGCGTCGCGCTCTCCCGCCTCGATTCGCTGCGAGAGATCCACCTCTTCTTCGTGCGTGAGCACACGCCGCCGCGTGGATTTGGGCGCGGGCGGGGGCGCAAGGGACGCAGGAGCAGCGTCGTTTGCGACGGCCACGTCGGAAAACGTTTCGAGCTCGAGGGCCGGTCGGACCGGTTCTCTTCGCGCGGATCTCACGGGGGCTAGGGCAGTGCTGGGTACGTTCACGGTCGCTTACGGGGTTGGGATGCCGAGCGACGGCGTAGGGTCGCTCTTGAAGGTGGACAACACACGGGCTCTACCGGCCCTTCCCGCCGGAGGGCATACATTAACCATGAAGGACGTTTTGGCCAGGGCCATTTGGCCTTCGTCAACGCATCGGGCAGCGAGCGCGACCCGCGTTTTTCCTTGGATTTCCCCTGCGGCAACCGCTGCGGGCCCAGGGCATTCACGTCGCCCATCGTGGCCGCTTCGGGGCTGCTAGCCGCAGACCCCGCTGACCGCAAGGCCGGCCGCGAAGCCCGCGCGAACGCCGGGCCGATGCGCCTAGGGCCCAGGCAATATGCAGGCGTCGCCCCTGTGCCGCCACCGCGCCCCCACCGCCCCCGCAAGCGGCGCTCAGCGATCGGATAAGGTGGGGGCGGGAGACGTTTTCGCGTTACCATCCGCGAGGTTGCCTCCACGATGGGTCACGACGAGGTGGGCGTGGCCAGCCTGGTCAGGGTAGCCGTAGCGGAATTCGAGCTCACGCGTCGGCTCGGACTTGAAGAGGCGCTTGAGATCATCGGCGTCGCGTTTGTCGTAGAGCCCGAAGATCGGGCCGTCGAAAATGCCATAGGTGTCTTGCACGAATCCTGCGGGCTCGGCGAACCGGGGCGGAATGCCGGTCGAGTCGGAGATCATCCAGTCGGTGTGGTCGATGAGCCAGCCGCGAATGGCGGAGAAATGGTCGTTCCAGAGGAGATGGCTCGCGGCCTTGGTCATGGCCGACACCTTCCCTTTCGGGTTCAGGTGCGCGAGAAGCGACCCGTCGGCCTTGAGGTGCGCGTCGTCGAGGTTGAACGCGATGTGCCGGAGCGTCTTGACAGGACCGCTCGCGGCCATGCGAAAACGAAGCTCCGCGTTTTGGAAGAGCGCGTGGAGAGCGACCGGATGGTGCGCGGCCGCGTCGATGTCCGCCTCGGTGACGTAGGCGACGCTGCCATCCGGACGGAGCTGGAAATACCGGAGGCTCACGGGCTCGTACCCGTGGATGACCAGGGCCCCGAGATCGAACACGATCTCGCCGGGCATGTCCGTCTGGGACTCTTTCTCGAGGTTGTCGGTGCGCGAGTGCGCCTTCTCGAGCAGACGCTCGAGATGCGCGCGGTGGGCTGCGAGCTCGCGAGCCAGGCCGCCCGGCGCCATCTTGTCGACGGGGCGGATGTCGCCCGCGGGCTCGAGGGAGATGGTGGTGATCTCCGTTGCGTCCGGGAACGTCGCGAGGGCCGTCACGAGGTCGCCACCGCCGAACGGATAGACCACGACCGGGGGGAGCTCTCGTGGCCGTAGGTTCGCGATGAATGGCATCGCGACGTCGACCCAGCCCTTCTTGTACTCGCCGTACGCCTGCTCGAGTTCGGAGCAGTGCTTGCCGACGACGGCCGCATCCAAGCGCGGAGGAACGTCGCCCGTGGGGCCGCACGCCGCCACGCGGAAGAGCACCCGCGCCTCGTCGATGAAGTCGAGCCCATCGAGGGGTGACTCGGGGGCGCCGGCGCCGGCGGAAGCCGATGCGACGGGGCTGGCGCCCGGGGGCGCAGCGGCAGC
>CALFNG010000159.1 GCA_937902985.1 uncultured Myxococcales bacterium | reverse complement strand
AGGGCTTGGGCACCCGGTGGAAGATGACGTTCCGCTTCGACGTGAGCTCCTGCGCCGCGCGATAGCCCACGAGATGAACTTCTCGACCCGATCGCGCCAAATGAGTTGCGAGCGCCAAGTTTGCGACGTCCATCCCGCCCGTCGAGACAAAGTCGCCGCTGATGATGAGGTACGGCCGAAGAGGCATCAAGTCACCGAACGATACGTTCAGCGTCCGTGCGGGCAGGGCGCCCCCATGGCGCTCACTCCGCCGCGCGGCTCGTGGCCTGCGCGCGCTCCAGCGGCTTGGCGCTCGCCGCCCGCGCGCGGGTCACGTCGCGGTAGACGGAGAGCACTCGCCTGGTCATGACTTCCTTCGAGAACTCTTGCTTCACTCGGGCGCGGCCGGCTTCGCCGAAGCTGCGGGCGAGCTCGGGGTCGGCCAGCAGCTTTCGCACGGCAGCAGCGAACGCGGGTGCGTCACGCGGCGGCACCGTGAGACCCGACTCACCGCTGCGGCTCACGAAAGGGACGCCCGAGTCGGGGATCGCAGTATTCACGATCGGCCTGCCGCAGGCCATGGCCTCGAGCTGCACGATGGCGAAGGCCTCGCTCTTCACGGTCGACGGGAGCACGTAGAGATCGCACGCGTAGTACCAGGGTGTCAGGTCCTGGTTGTGGACCTCGCCGACGAAGTGCACGCGGGCCGCGACGCCTGCCTCGCGCGCCACCTGTTCGAGCGAGCCCCGGAGCGGACCGGTCCCGATGATCACGAGCTCGGCGTCGAGCTCCGCCATCGCACGGATCGCGTGCTCGAAGCCCTTGTAATAGATGAGTCTCCCGACGCCGAGGAGCAGCGGACGGTTGCGGAAGCGCGCGCGGATCGCCGCCGCTCTGGCGAGAACGTCTTCGGTCGCCTCGAACTGCGATATGTCGATCCCGTAAGGGACGACGTGGCACTTTTTCAGAAACGGAGCCAGCACCTCCGAGCCGGACATGTAGTCGGGCGATGTGCAGAGGATCGCGTCGGCTCGCTCGAGCAGCAGGTCCATGAAGGGCCGGTACGCCTTCAGCAGGTTCACCTGATTGACGATATCGCTGTGGTACGTGACCACCACGGCGTGCCGGTGCGCGCGCCACCCGAGCAGGTAGCTCATGACGCCCATCGGGTGCGGGAAGTGTACGTGCACGACGTCGTATCGACGGCGCGAGATCTCGAAGGGCATCGTCGGGCAGATCGACGTCGACTTGACCTTCGCGAGCTCGTAGCACCGCGTGACGCGCACCCCGTCGACCTCGTCGGTGACGTTCGCGCGCTGAGAGTTGCAGACGAGGACGTCGAGGCCCACTTCGCGTTTCAGCTCGTTGCACAAGAGATAGAGGTGATTCTCGATCCCCCCCATATAAGGGTAATAGTACTTCCCGAGCTGCAGAACTCGCATTCCCTACCTGTCAAAAGAGGTCGATGTTTTGAGCTACCCAGGCATGAAGCATCTCGACGCCGGCGTTGATTGACGTGCGCGGCTTCCACCCGAGCTCGCGCTCGGCCTTGCCGACGTCGCACACGAAGACCTGCTGATCCCCGGGGCGCCAGTCTTCGTAGGTTCGCTCGATCTTGCGGCCGCCGAGCTTCTCGAGCCTCTCGATGAGCTGATGAAGCGAGAGCACGTTGTCCGGGCCGCCGCCGATGTTGTAGACGCGTCCCTTCACCTGGTCGATCCGGTCGATGGCCGCCATGAAGCAGTCGACCAGGTCGTCGACGAAGAGGACGTCGCGCACCTGCTTGCCGTCGCCGTAAATCGAGATGGGCTGCTGCTTGGCGTTGGCTATGGTGAACCATGCCACCCAGCCCTGATCTTCGACCCCGAACTGTCGCCGGCCGTAGATGCACGACTGCCGGAGGCAGACGGTCTTCATCCCGTAGATGCGGGCATAGTCGCGGACGTACTGGTCGGCCGCGCCCTTGGAGCAGCCATATGGCGAGTGAAAGTCGAGCGGTTCGAGCTCGCTCACTCCCCCCGGTCGATCCCGGTACTGCCAGCGGCCGTTCTTCTCCTCGACGCCGACGTGCTCGAGCCCGCCGTAGACCTTGTTCGTCGACGAGTAGAGGAAGGCGGCACCCGGCGTGTGCGCTCGTGCCGCTTCGAGCACGTTGAACGTGCCGCCCGCGTTGACCTCGAAGTCGTGGCGAGGATGGGGGACCGACGTCGTCACCGCGACCTGCGCCGCCAGATGGATGACCGCGGCAGCCCGCCGGTGCTCGCGGAAGACGGCGTCGATCCCGCTCGCGTCGCGGATGTCCAACTTGTGAAAGGCGAACTTGCCCTGGGTTTGCAACCAGGCGAGGTTCTTGTCGGCACCTCGACGCGACAGGTCGTCGATCACCACGACTTCCCAACCGGCGTCGAGACCTCGCTTGACGGTGTTGCAGCCGATGAATCCTGCGCCACCCGTGACGATCGCCAGCATTGGTAACGCTCGCCTTTAGCAGGTCGATTTCTCGCGGGCAAGGAGGCCCTGTGCGCGACGTCGACAGCGGATCCAGAGATGTTAGTAGCCTCCTGGGCCTCTGCCATTCAGTCGCGTGCAGTCTTCCCAGACGTGGAGGAGCTCATCGCGCAGGCGCTGGCGACCGAACTGCTCGCAGGCTCGAATTCGGCTTCTCTCCGAGAGCTTTCGCCGGCGGTCGTCGTCGCGAACGAGGTCGCTCATCGCGGAGGCGAGATCGGCCTCACTCCCCGCGTCGAACGCCTGAGCCTCCACGCCGTCCCGGAAGAGCTCGATGGCTCCTCCGGCGCGGGCCACGATCACCGGACGGCCGCACGCCATCGCCTCGACGATCGTCCGTCCAAACGGCTCCGGCCGCGTGCTCGCCTGCACGACGATGTCGAGCGCTCGGTACACGTCGCGGGGGTTCGTCTGAAACGGCACGAAGCCGACGTAATCGAGAACGCCGAGCTGCCGCGCGAGGCCCCGCAGCTCGTCGCGGCTGAACTGCGAGCCGGGCGTGGCGTATAGCGGCCCGCCGACGATGTAGAAGCGCAGCGGCACCTCCGGCTGGCGCTGCACCAAAGCAGCGGCCGCGCGGAGAAAGACGTCATGTCCCTTCCAGCGCGCGTAGGTGGCCACGAGCCCGATGCGCAGCGTGGCCGGCGGGGCCTGGGAGAGCTCCGCCAGCGTGTCGAGCATCGTCGCGTCGACCTGCCCCGGAGAGAAGTTGTCGGTGTCGATGGCGTTGTAGACGGTCCGCACCGTGAGCCCGGGGAGGGCGCGCCGCGCGTCTTCGGCGACGGCGTTCGAGTTTGCCAGCGCCAGCGCCGCGCGCCGCGCCACGAGCCGGAGAGCCCCGTGAATGAACGGCCGATCTCCGATGAAATCGCGGATGTGCCAGACGAGGCGGGCGCGGCGCGGCGTCGTCAGAGCGCAGAGCAGGTGCGATTTGATCCCGTTGCTGTGGACGATGTCCGGGCGCCCGTCGTCGAGCGCGACGCGGAGCTCCCTGCAATACCGGAGAAGGTCGGGCGTCATGCGGGCGGTCCGCAGCGCCAGCTCGCCCATGCCTCTGAGACGACCCTTCGCTCCGAGTCCGAAGTCGCCCAGCTCGGTGAGCGATCGCGGCATCGGGAGCTCTCGGGTCTCGATGCCCACCCGTTTCGCCTCCGCGACCAGCGGACCCGGTTCGAGGACCAAGAGCGATGCCTCGACGGCTCCGTCACGAAAAACACTGAGGATGTCGAGCAGGCTTCGTTCGGCGCCGCCGAGACCTCCCGTCGGGTTCACGAACAGAACCCTCAAAAGGCTCTCGTCGCTGCGTGCCTCATCTGGCGCCACGTTAGCTTGTCATAACGGTCTCTGCATGCCGCCCGCGTCGCCGACGTCGGTGGCCTCGGCGAGGCCCGACCTGTGCTAAGCCGGACCCCCAGCCCATGTTCGACGCGCTCGCCAAAGGCTTCA
>CALFNG010000158.1 GCA_937902985.1 uncultured Myxococcales bacterium | reverse complement strand
GTGCTCTTCCGATCTGGTCGTCACGACCCCAGGGCACGTGCCGGTGACGCGCAGCGTGACGCTCGCGGCCGGCGCGAGCACGACCCTCACGCTCGATGCCCGGTCGGGGGCTTCCAGCGACCCGGAGCCCCCCGTCGCGTTCGAACCGCTCCCCGTGACGCGCACCGTGCACGGTCCGTCGCTCCGCACGTGGGCCTACGTCTCGGGGGGCGTCGGCGTCGTCGGGCTCGGGGCATTCGTTCTCTTCGGCGAGCTCGCGCGCTCCAAGTACGACCAGCTGCAGACCGACTGCGCCGACCGGCCCTGTCCGACGTCGCAGGCGGGCGCGATCTCGGGAGGAAAGACGGATCAGACGATCGCGAACGTCGGGCTGGTGGTCGGGATTCTCGGGGCCGCCGCCAGTACCACGCTCTTCGTCCTCTCGCGCAAGAGAGCCGACGCTGCGCCCGCTGCGGCGCTGGTCGTCGCTCCGTCGTGGATCGGCCTCCGGGGCAGCCTTTGATGGTCGCGGTGCGGCGTCCGCCGCGACTCCTGCTCGTCGTCGCGGGCGCGCTCGCGAGCCTCGGACTGGCCGCCTGCGCGCTCGACTTCGATCGCTTCGACCCGGTGTCCGCCGATGCCGCCGCTCCACGACCCGACGCAGGACCGGCGGACGGCGCAGGCCTCGTCGGTGCCGACGACGCGACCCCCGACGCGGACGACGACGGGGCCGTCCTCGAGGCGACGATTCCCGACGCGGGCGAGACCGGGGCAGGCGACAACGGCGATGCACGCGCGGGCGATGCCGGCCCCTCGGCCGACGCGTCGGATGCGGGCGCGTGCACGGCCTCGCCGACCTGCATCGCATCGGCCCACACGTGCGGCACGAACTGCGCGCAGACGGAGCAGCAGTGCGCGTCGCGGTGCTCGACCAACAACTGCCGAACCAACTGCACCCGCACCGAGAACTCGTGCGTCACGCAGTGCTCGGACACGTGCGCGACGTGCACCCAGTCCGCAGGCTGCAGCGCGACCGCGGCGTGCGCCACCGCCGCGAAGCCCTAGCGCTGACGATTCCCGCTCGGCTCGCGCTCGAGAGCTCCACCCCTCTCACGGCTCTGCGCTCTCTGCGCCTCGGCGGCCCATCTCCCTCTTCTCGCGGCGACGCGGATGCGCGCCAAGTTGGTCTACGCGGCCTGCATCCGCGCCTGCATGACGTCGCTCATGAGGGCCGTCACGATGCGCGGGTCGCGGAACACGTTGAGGTTCGGGGCGAGGATCTTCGCGTAGCGGTCGAAGTAGAGCATCTGCTTGACGACGAGCACGAAGTCGCGAGGCATTCGCAGCCCGTGGCGAATGGCCGTGCGCATGATCGCCGGGATCACGTCGGCATACTTGATCGCCGCGAGTTCGTTCTCGAGCATCGGCTCGTAGGCGATCTCCAGGTCCTTCGCGAGCGCGTCGAGGTCGACCTTCTGGTCGGTCGCGCCCATCGTCGCCATGACCTCGGCGAGCTTCTTGAAGTCCGCCGTAGAGAACGCCAGGAGGTAGTCGGTGACCTGTTCGCGACGCTCGCGGCCGAAGCGACCCACGATCCCGAAATCGAGGAAGCCGACGCGACCGTCGGCGAGGGTCATCAGATTCCCGGCATGAACGTCGCCGTGAAAGAAGCCATGGATGATCATGCACTGAAACCAAGCGCGCATGCCGAGGAGCAGGGTCGCTTCCCCGTCGACGTTCGACGCCCTGAGGTTCTCGACGTCGTCGACCCGGTGGCCGAAGAACCGCTCCATCACCAGCAGCCGCCGGGTCGTCAGGGCGTCGACCGGCTTCGGAGCCGAGACCTTCACCTGGTCGTGCTCGACCATGATGCGGTTAAACTCCGTCATGTTCGCGGCCTCTCTCCGGAAGTCGAGCTCTTCGCGAATGTTCGACTCGAAGTCCTCGACGATCCCGCGCGGATTGGCCAGATCGCCGAGCGGCACCATCGACATGATCCGCGCCATGAACTTGAGGACGTGCAGATCGGCCTCGACGAGGTCGGCGATCCCGGGCCGCTGCACCTTGATGACCACGTCCTTGCCGTCGAGCAGCTTCGCGGCGTGAACCTGGGCGATCGACGCGGACGCGAGCGGCTTGGCGTCGATCGACTCGAAGGTCTTGCTCGTGTCTTTCTCGAGGTCTTCGCTCAAGATTCGCTCGACGTCGGCGAAGTCGAAGGGCGGAACGCGATCGAGGCATTTGTGAAACTCGAGGCAATAGCGCTCGGGAAAGAGCCCCTGGCTCGACGCGACGAGCTGACCCAGCTTGATGTACGTGGGCCCGAGCTCCTCGAAGGCCCGCCGAATGACGATCGGGCCCGTCGCGTCGGGATCGCCCAGGCGCCTGGCGATGGCGGTCAGCACGACCCACGTGGTCACGAGGATGCGCCGCAGCGTGCGCGACGGGAAGCTCGCGACGAGCAAGACGATCCCGAGCCCGACGAGGGCCGCAAGCACGCTGGAATTCATGGCCGGGTGATAGATGAGCCCCGGCGTGAAAACCGTCAAGGGCACGGCTCAGCGTCGGCCCCGACGAACGCGCCTCCGCCGGCGCCCGAAGGGCGCGACAGCGCCGCCTTTGCGGTCACGTCGACCCGCGCGCCCTTTGAGGGGCTTGCCCAGCGTATAGCCGACGCCGCTCGAAGGCGCGGGTCAAGGCGCTCCGCAGGTGCCGGACAGCCCTGCGATCCAGTCGCTCACGAGCTGCGCGGCCTCGGCGTGCTCGAGGCTCCTCCCGAGCTCGGGCATCATGATGCTCGGCGCGGTCGACTGCATCCGGTAGAGGAGGATCGACTGGCCGGGTTGACCGGGCACGATGTCGTAGTGCTCGTTGGCCGCGGCCTTCCCCGCGGCCACGGGTGGCTTGCAGACGCCGAGCGTGTAAGGGTCCGCCTCGGTGTTCGAGAGCACGAGCCCCGTCGTTCGCGCTTCGCCGTTGCCGTTGTGGCAGTACTTGCAGTTGGCCTGGAGATACGCGCGCGCTCGAGCGGTCGTGTCGCCCGTCGCCGGGTCGTCCCATACGGCGAGCTTCGGAGCCGCCGCGGGTGTGGGCGCGCCCGAGAGGAGGCCCACGCGTGCCCAGTGCGCGAGCTGGTTCTCGGCGCCCGACGCGTACGCGAAGTCGCGATTGAGCTGCGCTGCGCTCGGGCCGAGCGTGATCATCGCCCCGTCGTTCGCGTGGCACTTGCGGCACTGGGCCTGGCTCGGGACGAGGTAGTTCGGCGTCTGCGTCTTCCCCCCTGCGTCGATGAACGAGAACGTGACGATCGCACCACCGGCCGACGGCTGCGCGCTCTTCTGCGCGTCGTCCCACGGATAGCTCGACCCCACCCATCCCGCCGCGGACCGTATGAGCACGCGCGTCTCGAGCCATCGAACCGGCGCGTTCGCCACGCGGAGATCGGCCGGGAACCCGAACGACTTCGTGATCACCGTGCCCACCGGAAACTCGAATCGATCGTCCGCCACGTACGCAACCGACGTCCCCGGCGGGAGCCACACGGTCCGGTACTTCACGGCGTAGTCCGAGAAGAGCGGCGTGTTCACGTCGTACGGAGTCGCGGCGGCGTTCGGAACGACCTGGCCGTCTGCCACGTGGACCATGCAGTACGCGTCGAGCGACGGCGCGAAGTCTCCGCCGGTATCCACGCCAGCGGCACCGGGGCTGCACGTCGGCCCCGCCGGCGTGCTGCTCCCGCACGCCGCGGACGAACCAGCGATGGCGATCGCGAACATTCCTCCGAGCGAGGAGCGCGAGAAGAGCGAGCGGCGCATCACGCGACCCCTGGAGCCGTCAGGGCTTGAGCCCGGGGAACGTCACGGGCGCGAGTGGCGGCAAGGTGCAGTCGAAGGGCGCCGGATCGCAGACCACGAGCTTGCTCTCGTCGGGAGCGTTCGTGTCGAGCTGGTCGAAGTGCATGTTGCACACGCCCGACGCCGTCGGCTCGTGGATGCAGATCTGCATCGGGTTGGGTCCGGCCGGGAGAGCCGGATCGGCGATTCCGTCCCAGAGCACGTCGGGCACGTTGCCGCCCGGGTATACGCTCGTTCCCGTGGCCAAGACGAGGCCGATGTCGGCCGCGAGGTCCGGCATCGTGCCGTTGGTCATGAACGTGTTGTCGTGCAGGTAAATCTTCGAGGGCCACTCGTAATAGCTGGCGTCGGTGAAGGCCATCTGCGCGAGCGCGTAGCTGATGATCCCGGCGCCCGAGTCCTTGTTGCCGATGATCATGTTGTCGAACACCTCGACGTCGTGGTTGGCCATGACGAAGAAGCCGGTGCCCCCCGGCACGAGGCTCACGATGTCGCCCGCGGCGGCGAAGTTCTCGGTGTCGTTCGACTTGATGACGTTCTGGTGAACGCGGATGTCGTGACCGCCCTCTTGCGTGAGGCCGGGCAGGTCGAAGACGAGAATGCCGGCGGTGTTGTCGTGCGAGTCGTTGCCGTACACGTCGGCGAAGAACGAGTTCTCGATCTCGATCCCGGCCACGTTCGCGAACGCCTCGTTGTTCCGGACCACGATCTGCTGCGACTGGCCCACGTAGATGCCGGAGTCCGAGGCGCCGCTGATGGCGCACTGCTCGATGAGCACGTTCTCCGACTGCACGGGATAGAGCCCGTACGCGCCGTGCGACTTGCTGTCTTTCGAGGTCCACTTGACCTCCACGGAGCGGAAGGTGAGGCCCGTCACGCCGAGAGCCTTGCTCGCGTTGCCCGGCGAGTCTTGCACGGTGAAGTCCTGGAACGTGAGATCTCGAACCGACTGCGCGTAGAGGGCGTCGTCGCCCTGCTTCTGTCCGTGAAAGTCGAGGATGGTCTTGCCCTGCCCCGCCCCGAGGATCGTCACCCCGTTCGCCGCGCCGAGCGCGAGCTGGTTATCGAACTCGTAGGTGCCGGGCGCGAACGCCAGGGTGTCGCCGTCCTTCACCCCGGCGAAGGCGCCGGCGATCGCCGTCTCGGGCGCGTTGGCCGCGATCGAGACGCAGCGACCCGCGCCTTTGCAGAGCGGACTGCTCGACCCGATGGGCGACGCCGTCGCGGGGGCCGACGGCGAGCTGCTGCTGCAGCCAGTGGCGACGACCCCCAGCAGACACGCGAAGCCGCCGGCGAGCCTGCGGGTCCGCGCGCCGGGGGGCATGCCCCCCGGCAAGGGGGGCAACGAACCGATGAAAGCCATCTCCAAGGTGTACACCAGCGGCCGCGCAGCCGGCGACGGGGCGGCCGCCGCGAAGGGGGGCCCGCCGGCACGGCCGAGCTCGAAGGGCCCGGTGGTAAGATCCAGCTCTGCCAAAAGCTTGTCCGGGCGCGCCAGTCTGCCTGCGGGGCCGTTGACGAGGCGCCGGCCGAGCGAGTAGCTCAAACGAGCGCACGAGTCCCGCATCCGTCACGAACTAGCTGAACCTGGGCAAACCAGGACGCAAACCAGGACGCAAACCAGGGGGATGTGGGCCCGTGACGCCGAATTCCCATCACCGTCGAGTACGGAGAGCGCAGACCATGAGCGACGTCGTCAAGTTCGAGAAGCGCGGCCACATCGGGGTCATCGGAGTCGACAACCCGCCCGTCAACGCCCTCGGGCAGGCCGTCCGGCAGGGGCTCATCGAAACCCTCGCCAAGGCCCTCGCCGACACCGATGTGCAGGCGATCGTCCTCATCGGAAAAGGTCGCACCTTCGTCGCGGGCGCCGACATCTCCGAGTTCGGCAAGCCCCCGAAGGAGCCCGGGTTCGCGGAGGTGCTCGACGCGCTCGACGCGAGCACCAAGCCCGTGGTGGCTGCGCTGCACGGAACGGCCCTCGGCGGCGGCCTCGAGCTCGCCCTCGGCTGCAACTACCGGGTCGCCGTGAAGGAGGCCAAGTGCGGCCTCCCCGAGGTCAAGCTCGGCATCCTCCCCGGCGCCGGCGGAACCCAGCGGCTTCCGCGCCTCATCGGGGTGCCCAAGGCGCTCGAGATGATCGTGAGCGGCGACCCGATCAACGCGACGCAGGCACGGGCTGTCGGCCTGCTCGACGAGATCGTCGAGGGCGACTTGCTCGAAGGCGCGCTCACCTTCGCCGCTCGCGTCGCTGAGCAGCGCCCGCTGCCGCGCGTGCGCGACCTGACGGCGAACGTCGACAAGACCAAGGTCGACCCCGCTGTCTTCACCAAGGCCGCGAAGGACGCGGCCGCGCGCGCCCGGGGCGGGCAAGCGCCGCTCCGTTGCGTCGAGGCGGTGAAGGCCGCCGTCGAGCTCCCCTTCGACGCTGGCCTGAAGCGCGAGCGCGAGCTCTTCGAAGAGGCCATGAAGTCGACCGAGTCGGCGGCGCTCCGTCACGTCTTCTTCGCCGAGCGCACCGCGGCCAAGATCCCGGACATCGCGGCCGACACGCCGACCTTGCTGATCCGCAAGGTCGCCATCCTGGGCGCGGGCACCATGGGCGGAGGCATCGCGATGGTCTTCGCGAACGCCGGCATCCAGGTCGTACTCGTCGACCGCGAGCAGGCGCTCGTCGACAAGGGCCTCGGCATCATCGCGAAGAACTACGCGGCGACCGTCAGCAAGGGCAAGCTCGCCCAGCCGGAGATGGACGCCCGCGTCGGCCGCATCTCGGGCGAGATCGACTGGAACAATCTGGGCGACGTCGACCTCGTCATCGAGGCCGTGTTCGAGGAGATGGGCCTCAAGAAGGAGATCTTCGGCAAGCTCGATCGCATCTGCAAGAAAGACGCGATCCTGGCCACGAACACCTCGACCCTCGACGTCAACGAGATCGCGCAGTCGACGTCGCGGCCCGAGCAGGTCATCGGCCTTCACTTCTTCAGCCCGGCGAACGTCATGCGCCTGCTCGAGATCGTGCGCGGCAAGGCCACGTCGAAGACCGTGCTCGCCACGTGCCTCAAGCTGTCGAAGACGATTGGCAAGGTCGGGGTGGTCGTCGGGGTGTGCAACGGCTTCGTGGGCAACCGCATGCTGCACACGTACTTTCGCGAGGCGCAGCTGCTCATCCAGGACGGCGCGCTCCCCGCGCAGGTCGACGGCGTCATCACCAGGTTCGGGTTCGCGATGGGCCCCTGCGCCACGAGCGATCTCGCCGGTCTCGACGTGGGCTGGCGCATCCGAAAGGGGCTGCCGAAGCCGCCGCCGGGCGTGCGCGACAGCGGCGCGGTCGGCGACAAGCTGGCCGAGATGGGCCGCTTCGGCCAGAAGACGGGCGCCGGCTTCTACAAGTACGAGCCGGGGAGCCGCACGCCGGTCCCCGACCCGGTGGTCGAGGAGGTCATCGAGGGGGTTTCGAAGGAGCTCGGCATCGAGCGCCGGGCCATCAGCGACGACGAGATCTTCGAGCGCTGCCTCTATTCGATGATCAACGAAGGCGCGAAGATCCTCGACGAGGGCATCGCCCTCCGCGCGTCCGACATCGACACCGTCTGGATCAACGGGTACGGCTTCCCTCCGCACCGCGGCGGCCCCATGTTCTATGCCGACACGGTCGGTCTGCCGAGAATCTACGCGAAATTGCAGGAGTTCGCCGCAAAGTACGGGAAGGTCTGGGAGCCCTCGGCCCTGCTCGCGCGGCTCGCCAAGGACAACCAGACGTTCGCGTCGCTCGACGGCAAAAAGGCCTGACGGGCCCGCCGAACGTGCTCACTTCCTAACCGCTCGTCGCCGTAACGCCGGCGCACCCCCCGTCGAGAGACCCGGAGATCGTCATGCGAGAAGCCGTCATTGTTTCCACCGCCCGCACCCCTATCGGCAAAGCGTACCGGGGCGCCTTCAACAACCTCGATGCCGCCACCATGGGCGCGCACGCCATTCGCGAGGCCGTGCGCCGGGCGAAGATCGAGCCGGGCGAGGTCGACGACGTCGTCATGGGGGCCGCGCTGCAGCAGGGCAGCCAGGGCTCCAACATCGGTCGCAAGTGCGCGGTCGCCGCCGGACTGCCCGTGACCGTCGCGGGCATGTCGGTCGACCGGCAGTGTGCGTCCGGCCTGATGGCCATCGCGACGGCCGCCAAGCAAGTCCTCAACGACGGGATGCCCATCGTCGTCGGCGGCGGCCTGGAGTCGATCAGCCTCGTTCAGAACGAGCACATGAACCTCTTCCGGGCGGCCGACCCGACGCTCATGAAGATCAAGCCGCAGATTTACATGGCGATGCTCGACACCGCCGAGGTCGTGACCAAGCGGTACAACATCTCGCGTGAGGCGCAGGACGTGTACTCGCTCGAGAGCCAGCGACGCACCGCGGCGGCGCAGGAGAGCGGCAAGTTCGACGACGAGATCATCCCGATCACCTGTCAGAAGGCGCTCACGAACAAGGAGACGGGCGCCGTCACCTACGAAGAGATCACCCTCAAGAAGGACGAAGGCAACCGCGCGGACACGACGATCGAGGGGCTGCGGAAGCTCAAGCCCGTGCGTGACGGCGGGGCGATCACGGCGGGAAACGCGAGCCAGCTGTCCGACGGCGCGAGCGCCGCGGTCGTCATGGATCGCAAGGTCGCCGAGCAGCGCGGCCTCAAGCCGCTCGGCATCTACCGGGGTCTTGCCGTCGCGGGCTGCGAGCCCGACGAGATGGGCATCGGCCCGGTCTACGCGATCCCGAAGCTCCTCGAGCGCAACGGGCTCAAGATGGACGACATCGGGTTGTGGGAGCTCAACGAAGCGTTCGCCGTGCAGGTGATCTACTGCCGCGACAAGCTCCACATCCCCAGCGACAAGCTCAACGTCAACGGCGGCGCGGTCTCCATCGGTCACCCCTACGGCATGAGCGGCGCCCGTATGGTCGGGCACGCGCTCATCGAAGGAAAGCGCCGCGGCGTGAAGTACGTGGTCGTCACCATGTGCATCGGCGGCGGCATGGGCGCTGCGGGGCTCTTCGAGGTCGCCTGATCGCCCTTTGCGCGCCGTTCAGTCACGAGTCCCTCGACCGGGAAGAACGAACCTCTCGGTCGCGCGAGCCGTGAGCGAAAGAGCTCAGAGGGCGTGGCGCCGACCAGTGACGGCGTGGTAGCCGACGAGGAGCACCACGGCACCCATCACCGCGACGAACAAGCTCCAGACATTGAAGCCCGTGACGCCCGCCGCGCCAACGAGGTTGAAGAGAAAGCCGCCGACGACCGCCCCGACGACGCCGAGGACGATGTCGATGAGCGTGCCTTCGCCGCTCTTGTTGACGATCTTGCTGGCGATGAAGCCCGCGATGAGTCCAAACACGATCCAGGCAATGACTGACATGACTGACCTCCGTGGAGAGGAGGCATCAGCAGGGATCGAGCCAACGCGGGTGCGTGAGACCGTTCGAGCACGAATGACTCGCTTGGAGTCCGCCTCTACCGCGGGAGGGAGGGCCGCCTTCGCAATTCCGCCACGGCACGCGGGCATGTGCCATCGATCGCGAGCGGGGTCGCGAAGAGGTCCGCGAAAGAGAATGGTGTGACTCGTTCCGTTCTCGTCGTCGGCATCTTCGCGGCGACGTTGGTCCTCGCGCTCACGAAGCCCCGGCGGATCCACGAGGCGGTGTGGACGACGTGCGGCGCGGCGGCGATGCTGAGCGTGGGAGCGGTCGACGCGCGCGGCCTCCGCGCCATCTACGACGCGAGCCGCGCGGCCATCCTGTTCCTCGTTGCGTTGCTCGTCCTGTCGGCGCTCGTCGACAAGAGCGGTCTCTTCGAGTGGGCGGCGCTCCGGGCGGCGCGCAGCGCGAGGGGAGACGGGCGCGTCCTCTTCCGGAACGTGTTCGTCCTCGGCGCCGTGGTGACGGCGACGCTGTCGCTCGACACCACGGCCGTGCTGCTCACGCCAGTGGTCCTTTCGTTCGTGCGCCGCCTCGACGTCAACGCGCGGCCTTACGTCGTGGCCTGCGCCTTCGTCGCCAACGCCGGTTCGCTGGCCCTGCCCGTCAGCAATCTGACCAACCTGATCCTGGCCGGGGCGTTCCACGTTTCGTTCGCCGGCTTCGTCGTGCACATGCTCCCGGTTCAAGTCGGCGTGCTCCTCGTGACGTATACGTCGCTCCGCCGGCACTTCGTGTCGGAGCTCGGACGGTTCGACGCCACCAAAGTCGACGCGGGCGCGGCTGACTTCGGGACCGTCATCCCCCACCGCCGCTACTTCTTGACCACGGTAGGCGTGCTCGCAACGGCGCTCGGCGGGTACCTCGTCGCGCCGCTCTTCGCGATCGAGCCTTACGTCATCGCCTTTGCAGCGAGCGGCGTGCTCGCAGTGGCGGGCGCCCTCGCGGGACGGGTGCGCCCCGGCACCGCCCGGGATGTCTCGTGGGGCGTCGTTCCGTTCGTCATCGGACTCTTCGTCGTCGTCCAGGGCCTCGACGGACTCGGCCTCGCGCCCGCGCTGGCGCGACTCATCGCGGGTGCACCTGGCGGCGCGATCGGACGATCCCTGGCGACCACCGGCCTCACCGCGATCGCCTCGAACGTGATGAACAACCTGCCCGCGGCGCTCGTGGCCCGAGCGGCCCTCGTTCCACTCGGAGGTCATCCGGCGCTCGTCTACGCGACCCTCGTCGGCACGAACGTCGGTCCGAACGTGGTGCCGTTCGGGTCACTGGCCACGGTGCTCGTTCTCACCCTCGCGCGAGAGCGTGGCGTGCGGGTCTCGGCGTGGTCGTTCGCGCGCGCGGGCCTGTGGGCGACACCGCTCGTTTGCCTCCTGGCGTCGCTGGCGATCGCGCTCACCACGCAGTGAGCGCCGCCACGGGCGATGCCCGTCCCATGGCCACTCCGACGCCGGCAGCTCAGCGAGGAGGCGGCTGCGCGAACCGTGACTGCGGGAACGCCCGCGCGGAGTCGCGGAGGTCGTTCTCCGCGTCGCGCGGGTCCCGCGGAGGCGAGAGATCGATCCCGCGGGCCAAGAGACCCTCCCGATCGTCGTATCGAATCTCCAGGAGCACGTTCGGCGACGTGTCGCCACGGACGAAGGTCGTCTCGACGACGTGCGATTCGCGCGTCTCGCCGAACTGAGTGCCGAGGCCCGGTCGCGTCGCGGGCGACGGCGCCGCACGCTCCGCGCGAGCAGACCCCATGGCACCTCCCGCTTCGGCCGCGTCGGCCGGCGGGGGCGCGGCCTCCGGCATCGCCGGGCTCGTCGAAGGCTGCTGATACACCGGCGGCGGGTAGCGGCGGACCACGGGCGGCGGCCGCTCCCGGAAGAAGGCCACGCCGATGACGCCCACGTTTCGTGCGTGGCTCGTCTTCGCGGCATACGAGTCGCGCACCGACGAGAAGCGGAAGGCGGCCACGGCGTCGAGCGACGTGCGAAACCCGTCGATGACGACCTCGCCGTAGGCCGGAATGATGTACCCGCGCTTGTTCAAGCTGGCGGGGCGCCCGTCGACCGCGTCGAGCCCGTCGACCGAGACGACCGCCTCGATCCGCGCCCCGGTCGGGTTGACGACGCGCACCTGGTACCGACCGCCCATCGATCCGAGGACGAATTGACGCCCCCCTTGATAGAACGTCGGGAGCCTCTGCGCCGACTCGTCGACGACCTCCAGGTGCGGCCCCCACGCGGCGGGCGCTTGACGGTCACCGACGACGGCGTCGCCGGAGCGGGGCGACGGAGGCGCGTCGGCATAGGCGCACTGGAGACCGGGAAAGCCGAGGGCAATGACCGCTGCGAGAGACGCGAGAGTGAGGCGCATGCCTCATCCGACGCGCGGGCTTCGGAATCGATCTACAGCTGGGCGATTTCTCGCGAGGGGAGGGGAGGGGACCTGGGACACCCTCAGGGGCACACACAACGCTCTTCTCGAGGAGACTCGAGCGCCGGACGTTCAGGGCGGCAGCGCGAGGGGATCGCGGAGGATCGCGCCCGTGAAACGGGGCCTCAGGTAGAAGCCCCGCGGTACGGTCGCGACGTCGCCCTCGTCGCCGCCCGGCGCGCGGGTGCGAACGCGCCCGTGGGCGGCTTTCGGGCGAAGCTGGAGCCATCGACCGACCCGCGCCGAGATGTCCTCGATGCCCGAAGCGGCGATGCGCCCGAGGATCTCTTCGAAGTCACCGAGGAGCACCGCCTCTTGCTCGGCCGAGGGCGACCATAGGCGGGCCAGGCCCACCCGTCGCTCCCCGCGCTCCCCACGCTCCGGTCGCTCCCGCGCCTCGCCGATGGCGCTCGTGATCACCGGTACCCAGAGGACCCGCGAGAGCTTCGCCCGCACCCAGGACGTCTCCCACTCGGCCCGCTCGGCGTCGAGGAGCGACACCGCGCAGACGAAGGTCGACTCGCTCGGAATGCCGCGCTCGTCGACCGGGATCGTCTTGAGCTCGATGGCGAGCTCGGGAAAGTCCCAGGTGGCGGCCGAGCCGCCCCTCGCCCCCAGCGCGCGCTCGAGGAGCTCACCCACTTTACCCTTCGTCGAGACGGGCGCGCCGTCGACGCGCACCCCCAGGCCCCGGGCGAGCTCGTCGATCGACCTGCCTTGCAGAGCGAGCGCTCGGCCCACGAGCTCGGCGGCGTCATGAGGAGCGCGGGGGGAGGCCGTCATACGGGGCTCGAATGATCGCTATCGAAGCGCCGTATTGTACGGTGGCGGCGCCGTCGGTCACGCTGTTGACGATGAGTACCGTAAACGAGCTCGAGCCGTCGCGGCAGAAGTGGGACCCGAACCTCTACGGCGCGCGCGCGTCGTTCGTGCACCGCATGGCGGGAGACCTCGTCGAGCTCCTCGCGCCGAAGGCGGGGGAGCGCGTGCTCGATCTCGGGTGCGGCCCCGGCGACCTCACGACCACGCTGCACGGCGCCGGCGCGACCGTGGTCGGGCTCGACGCGTCGCCCGAGATGATCGCGACGGCGCGTGCTCGCGCGGGCGCCTCGGGGCCCTCGTTCGTCGTGGGGGACGGGCAGTCCCTCCCCTACGACGGCGAGTTCGACGCGGTCTTCTCGAACGCGGCGCTGCACTGGATGCCGCGCGCGTCCGACGTGGCCCGCGGAGTGGCGCGCGCCCTCCGCCCGGGTGGCCGCTTCGTGGCCGAGTTCGGCGGGCACGGGTGCGTCGCCCGCGTGCGTGCCGGGGTGTCCGAGGCGCTGCAGCGACGCGGCGAGGATCCGGGCGCCTGGCTGCGCTGGTACTTCCCAAACGTCGCCGAATACGTCGCGGTGCTCGCAGCGGCGGGCTTCGATGTTCGCCTGGCGCATCTCTTCGACCGCCCGACTCCCATCGACGGCGACGACGGCCTGGCCACCTGGCTGCGCACGTTTCTCCCGCCGCTCGAAGACGAGCTCGGCGCCGATTGGCCCGCGTTCGTGCGCGAGGTCGAGGCCTCGTGCGAGCCGTTTCTGCGGCAACGCGAGCCCTCTGGCCAGGGCAGGTGGGTGCTCGACTACGTGCGGCTGCGCGTGGTCGCCGGCCGGCCGTAGATCGTGCCGCCGCGCCGGACATAGTCGGCGAGGACTGCCTTGGCTTCGTTGCGACGGACGCCTTGCGTGACGGAGATGCCGCGCGCCTCGAGGGCCTCGACCCACGCGGCGGGCTTCGGCCCTTCGTCGAACCCGATGGCCTCGGCGTCGGCGGTGTTCGCGCCGCACGTCAGGTGCTCGATCCCCGACCACACGAGCGCGCCGAAGCACTGGCAACAAGGCTCGGTGCTCGCGACGAGCGAATAGCGCCCTCCGGACGACCGGGGCGAATCGAGGAGGGCGCGCTGGGCACGCATCATGGCGATGATCTCGGCATGGGCGATCGAGAGGCCCGTGCCGAGAACGAGGTTCACGCCCGCGGCGACGAGCTGCGTGCCGAGGAACACCGTGGCCCCGAACGGACCGCCGCCGCGTTCGACGTTCTCCTTCGACAGCGCGACGGTGAATGCCATGCGCTCGTCGTCGGTCTCGAGCGCCCCTCGAAAGCCGCGAACGACCTCGTCGATCCAGGCGGGCACCGCGAGAACGACCGAATTTCCGCTTGTCGCGTGCACGGACGCAAACTACGCCATACTCGTTTCGGGAACGTCTCGTGAAGGCCCGTAGCGTCTGTCCACCGTGAGCGAATCGCAGCAGGGTTGTGCTCCAGGCGTCGGCGACGCCGGCGGTCGCGTTGCGGGCGTCCGGGCCGCGGTGGGCCGCCTCTTCGCCCTGAGCGGCCTGCTCGCGAGCGGGGCGAAGCACTGGGCTGACGCGCTCGCGGCCGCGTTCGTCTCGATCGTGCCGTTCGGCGCGTACTACCGCCTCTGGCTCCCGGGACCGCGGGCGCAATACCTGTGGGGCGACACCAGCGGGCTCTACTGGCCGGACCTCGTCTACCTGTACCACGCGCTGACCCAGTTCCAGCTTCCGCTATGGAATCCCTTCGAGCGGGGCGGCGTGTCGATGTTGAGCGAGCCCGAGGCAGGGGTGCTCTACCCGCTCAACTGGGTGCTGGTGGCGGCGGGCGTCGCGGGCGGCGGAATGCCGTTCGTGATGATCGAGATCAAGGCTTGCCTGCACCTCGCCATCGGCGGCCTCGCGCTGTTCTTCTGGCTCCGGCGTCGCGGTCTCCACGCGGGCGCGGCGGCGATCGGCGCCGTCATCTACGAGCTCGGGCCCTACACGACCGGCAACGCGTTCTTCGCGCTCATCTGGCCCCAGGCCTGGCTGCCGGTGGTGATGCTCGCAATCGACTGGTTGCTCGACGGGAGCGGTCCGCTCGCGGGTCTCGCCGTCGCGGCCGCTTCGTACCTCCTGGTCGTCGCGGGGTCGCCCCCCACGGCGTTCTACTGCGCGCTCGTCGTAGTCCCCTACGCTTGCGTGCGGGCGGTGCAGGTCGCGCGACGCGACGGCGCGGGCACCACCTTCGCCAAGGCACGCGGCCCGATGCTTCTCGCGACAGGCCTCGCCCTCGTCTCTTGCTACCCGAGCGTGCGCGGCACGTTCGAGGCCATGCGGTTCTCCGAGCGCGCCGAGCGAACGTTCGGGTACGTCGCCGAGACCCCCCTCCCGTCGGCCGAGTGGCGAGGCCTGCTACTCCGCGACGGGTCTCACGTCTTCGTTTACGTCGGCTTGCCGGTCGCCGTTCTCGCCGCGATCGGCTTCGCGCGCTGGCACAATCGGGCCGAAGCGAAGATGTTCGCGACCCTCGCCGTCTTCGGGTTCCTCTTGATGCTCGGCGCCGAGACGCCGCTCCTCAAGCTCCTCTACGACTCGGCGCCGCCGTTCCGGCTCTTCCGGATCTGCAATCGCTACGTCTTCCTCGTTCAAGTGGCGGTGGCGGTGCTCGCGGCGCAGGGCTTCGCGGCGCTGTCCGAGCTTCGTGATCCGGGTCGCAGGCTCGCCTGGGCCAGGAAGCTCGCCGCCCCCATCGGCGCGATGGCCGCGGTCCTCGTCGTCGCGCTCCCCCGCCTGCGCGCGCCGAACCTCCACGACGAGGTGCGCTCGATGGTCGTCGCAGGCGCCATCACGCTGGTCCTCGTGGTCGCGGCGGCCGCTCGCCCGAGGCTCGCGCCGTGGCTCGCGGCGCCCATGGCGCTGGTCGTCGCCGTCGACCTCGGCGCCGCCACGCAGCGCGCCGGCGTCCTGCACGAGGGCCGCTTCGACCCGCGCTCGTCGGTCGTACCCGACGAGTGGGTGAGGCGCATGCAAAACCAGGTCGGCGACAACCGCGTCTTCGCGGAGTTCGGGCTCTCGTGGCGCGCCGGCAGTCGCCTCGGCCTCCGCGACCTGCGCGGCTACCTCGAGCCGCTGACCATGCAGCGCGTGCTCGACGTGTATGCCCAGATCGGGAAGGCGCCGCAGCTCCTCGCGCTCTTCAACGTCCGGTGGCTGCTCCACTCCGCTCACGCGACGCTCGGAAAGACCCACAACTTCGTGAAGAGCGCGGACCACGTGCCGGGCATCGAGCACCGCGAGGGGGCGGTCTTCGAGGTGGACGACCCTGCCCCCTATGCGTACTGGGTCCAAGGCGCGCGCGTGCAGCCCACGGTTGCCGCCGCGCTCGCGCACCTCGGCGACCTCGATCGGCGCGGAGAGCTGGTCCTCGCCGAAGAAGACGTCGGGCCGGTCGCGCCCGACCGCCGCGTCGAGCATGCTCCGCGTCAGGCCGCGACGCTCGAGGAGCGATCGCTGTCGTCGCTGCGCTTCACGGTCGACGCGCCCGCTGCGGGGTACGTCGTCGTCAACGAAGCGTGGTTCCCCGGGTGGCGGGCGACCCTCGACGGCAACGACGCGCCGCTCCTTCGAGGCAACGTGATCATGCAGGCCCTCGACGTGCCGGCCGGTCACCACGTCATCCAGCTTCGCTTCCGCCCGGGCTACGTCCTCTACCCCCTCGAAGCCGCCCTGGCAGCCTGGCTCGCGGCGCTGGGGTGGGTGTTCTGGCCGGCAATTCGACGAAGGTCTGTGCCACTGGCACACCCGGTCACGCCTCGCCTGTCAGAGTGAGCCGAGGGGGGCGGTCCCCGGCGTCTTTCCAGCCCGGGAGACCTGCGAATCTCGCGAGATCAAACGGGAAATCACCACGCTCGATCCCGCGCGGAGGGGAAATCGAGAC
>CALFNG010000157.1 GCA_937902985.1 uncultured Myxococcales bacterium | reverse complement strand
GGCGGCGAGCGCGCTGACGTCGAGCGCGTCCGGCCGGTTCTCGAGCACCTCGGGGAGCTGCGCCACGTGGGGCCCTTCGGGAGCGGCGCACGCCTCAAGCTCGTCGCCAACAGCATGCTCGGCGCGCTCGTCCTCATCGCCGCGGAGCTCGAGACGGCGGGAAAGAGCGCCGGGCTCGACGCCGCGGCGACCTTCGACGTCCTCACGCGATTCGTGCCGTCGCTTGCCATTCGCCGCGCCGGTTACCTCGAGGACCGGCACGAACCGACGATGTTCGCGCTGCGCGACCTTCGCAAGGATCTCGACCTCGCGCTGAGCGCCTTTCACCGCGTCGACGCGCATGTCCCGATCACGGCGCTCGTCCGCGAATGGGTCGACGAAGCCGCCGCCGCGGATGGAGACCTCGACATCTCGGCCGTCATCCGTCGGTACGCCCAGCGCGCCGGCCGAGGCGCCACCTAGACTGGAGGGTTGGTGTGCGTACCTATGAACTTCGAGGTCCTCGCGAGCACGGGATTACGGCGATGAATCGCCTCGTCGCCCTCGTGCCGTTCGCGCTGCTCGGCGTGACGGTGATTGCCGCCGCGCGCTCTTCCGCTCGGACGCCTCCGGCGGATGTCGAGGCCGATCAACCTGGCCGGCAGATCTTCGAGCAGCGCTGCGCCGTCTGCCACACGACCGGAGAACGTGCAGCGCAGGGCCCCGGGCTCGGCGGCATCGTCGGACGGAGAGCGGCGTCGACGCGCTTCGGGTACACGCGCGCGCTGCGCGAGGCGAACCTCACGTGGGACCGCGGAACGCTCGACCGCTTTCTCACCGCGCCGGCGCTCCTCGTGCCCGGCACGACGATGCCGATCGCGATACCGGACGACGTCGAACGTCGCGCGGTGCTCGACTACCTGGCGACCCTCGCTCCCGGGGATGGGGCGACGCCTGCCGCCGGAGCGCGGCCGGCGCAGACGGCTCCGGCCCCTCCGGGCCTGCGTACGGGGCGCGCCGCATTGGGCGACTTCCGCGGCGACGGACCCGGCGTACGGCTCCACATCACGATTGCCGACCTCCCGCTGCCCTTCTCGACGCCCTCCGCCCAGAACGGCCCGGACGTCGTCTCCCCGCCCGCCGGCGCCCACCCCGAGCTGCCTCCGGGCTTTCGGGCAGATGTCTTCGCGCACGACCTTCTCGGGCCGCGGCTGCTCCGCGTCTCGCCTTCGGGCGACCTCTTCGTGGCCGAGAGCCAGGCCGGCAGGGTGCGCGTGCTCCGCGCGGCCGATGGCGCGCGTTCGGCCGACCACGATGAGGTCTTCGCGAGCGGACTCGATCGGCCCTTCGGCATCGCCTTCTATCCCCCCGGCCCCGAGCCGAAGTGGGTTTACGTTGCCGAGACCAACGCGGTGGTCCGCTTCCCGTACGGCCATGGCGACCTGAGCGCGCGCGGAGCCGCGCAGACCATCGTCGAGTCGCTAGCCGAGGCGCCGGGAGGTCACTGGACGCGGGACGTCGCGTTCTCGCAGGATGGCAAGCACATGTTCGTGTCCGTCGGCTCCGCCTCCAACGTCGCCGAAGGCGGCTCCGACGAGCGCGATCGGGCCGAGGTGCTGGTCTTCGATCCCGAGGGCGGCGACAGGAGCGTCTTCGCCAGCGGCATCCGCAACTGCGTGGGCCTCGCCGTGCACGCGTCGACCGGGGACGTGTGGTGCTCGACCAACGAGCGCGACGGGCTTGGCGACGACCTGGTGCCGGACTACATCACGCGCGTTCGACGCGGCGGGTTCTACGGCTGGCCCTGGTACTACCTGGGCGACCATGAAGACCCACGTCATGCCGGCGAGAGGCCCGACCTGGCCGGCGCCGCGATCGTCCCCGACGTGCTGTTGCAGTCGCACTCGGCGCCCTTGCAGATGACGTTCTACGACGCCACGGCCTTCCCCCCCCGGTACCGGGGCAACGCGTTCGCCTCGCTGCACGGCTCGTGGAACCGCGGCAAGCGCACGGGCCCCAAGGTGATCACCGTGCCGGTACAGGGCGGCGTTCCGACCGGAGAGTACGAGGACTTCATGACGGGCTTCGTCGTGGACGACGACGCGGTGTGGGCGCGCCCGGTGGGCATCGCCGTCGCCCGTGACGGAGCGCTATTCGTGAGCGAGGACGGCAACGGGACGGTCTGGCGGATTGCGTTTGCCGGCGACTGAAGGCGTGGGTGCGGGTGCTTGCTCTCCCGCCGAGGTTCCTCCTCCGCGACCGCGACGATAAATTCGGTCCCGTGTTCGACCGTGTCGCCCAGGGCGCCGGGGACACGCGTCGTGCGCACGGCGGTTCAGGCGCCGCTGATGAACTCCGTGTGCGAGCGGTTTCTGGGAAGCGTCCGCCGCGAGTGCCTCGATCACATGATCATCCTCTCCGAGATGCACCTGCAACGCGTCCTTGCCGACTACGCGTTGAACTACTTCAACACCGCTCGGCCCCACCAAGGGATCGGCCAGCGGATCCCCGCCCGGGTAAACGCGTCCTGGCCCGCTCCGTCGGGTCGGTCACCGCGCTGCCCGTGCTCGGTGGGCTGCATCACGACTACCGGGCGGCGGCATGACCGCGGCGGATGACGAAAGGAGCCAGCACAGGCATCCACCGGAATCGGCGCTTCTTTGGATTGCTCTGGGACACCGTGTCGAGGGTCCTGACCTCGCCGCACTACGCGCTCCGCGAGAGTGTGGAGGCGCTCCGCGCCATCGACAAGACGCAGGAGCGCATGCTCGCCCCGGTCAACCACTTCGACCTTCGGGCGACGGTCTCGCGCGTCGAGACCCCCATCGCGTTCTTCCAAGGTCGCCACGACGCCGGCACCAACCCCGAGGTGGTGGCCCGGTACGCGGCCGGTCTCGACGCGCCACGAGGAAAGTCGCTCGTGTGGTTCGAGGGCAGCGCTCACATGCCGTACTACGAGGAGCCGGTCCTCTTCCGCGAGGCCCTTCTCCGCGCGCTCGAGGTGGCCCCGACTACCGCGGAGCCCTCGTGCTCGGTGCCATGACCGCGCTTCTCACTGATCGGCATGGTCCCGTCCATCCTATCCGGTGCTACGGTTCGGCTCGTAGCGGGAGGCTCGCGTGATGAACGCTCTTCTTAGGATCGTCTTACCGATTGCGCTTTTTTCGAGCCTTCTCATGGGGTCCGCTTGCGGCGGAAACGCCGTCGGTACAGGGCCGGCAGGGAGCGATGCCGGTGCTCCGTCGGACGGCCCGCTCCAGCGCGCGTGCACACCCGGCCAACAGGTTGCCTGCGCTTGCCCAGGCGTGGCGTCGACGGGGGCCCAAACTTGCGACGCAGACGGCCAAAGCTTCGGGGCATGCATCGGGTGTCCGTCGTCGACGGACGCGAGCGGTGGCTCGTCGGACGGCGCGCCCGACCATGACGCAACCGGGGTCGGCACTACCCACCCCTCCGGCCAGGGATTCGACGGCACGACAGGCTTGCCCTGCGCGACCAGCGCCGATTGTCGAGGCTCGAGGGGCCCGGGGATCAATGCGTGCAGCAACAGTCTCACGTATTCCGTGAACGCTATGATCGTAAACCCCCTCCCCACCCCCGTATGCCTGGTTCCGCCGGCGAGCGGCGGCGGAGGAAACTGTGACCCGGCGCCAGCCACCGATCCCTCCGCGCTACTTCCCCATTTCTGCGATGGCCCCGACAGCCCCAGCTCCCCCGGTATCTGCATCGCCAACTCCTCGGCGCCGCACGACGGCACCTGCTCGCCGATGTGCACGTTTATCCTGGATGGGTCCCCGCCCACGGGATGCGTCGGAAAGGACACGTGCATAGAGACGCAATTCATCGCGCTCGATTCGAATAACCGGCTCGGCGGCTGGGGTTACTGCCAGGGCACGTGCGAGAACACCTCCGATTGCGCTGCGCTCGGCGCGGGATATATCTGCCAAACGGACACCGGCTACTGCACGGCGAGCCCGGTCACCCGGCCGAAGCAGCTCGGCCAGGCTTGTACTGGCAACGACAGCCTGACCGGCGCGTGCAACTGTTCGCCCGGCCCCATGGGCAACGGGTATTGCACCTCGGCATGCGTTGTCGGGGGCGCGCCCTGCCCGAACGGCTGGGTCTGCGACACGCTTCAATCGGCCTCGGTGTCGGTCGGCGGCAGCATGCTGACCGTCCCCGCCGAGAACGCCGGAATGTCGGGGCTGTGCATCGCCCCTTGCACCGCACCGGACGGGGGCCCGGCGCAGTGTCCCGCAGCGTCGACTTGCAAGGCAGGGACTCCCATCGGGCCGGACTGCCTGCCGTGACCGGGCATTCGCCCGCGAGAAGCAGCGGTCTCGCGGAGGCCATCTTCCGGACCCTGAAGTGCCTGGCCGCCGGGCGGCGCTACACTGCCAGTATGCGAGCCGGCAGGACGAAGACCACGAGTTTCTCGCTCGACGCTGCGACCCTGAGCAACCTCAGGGCCCTCGCGAGCTGCCGCCACAAGGGGAATGTGTCCGCTCTCCTGGCCGAGATTGCGTCCCGCGAGGCGAAGTTCGCCGCGGCCGAGGCGTACCTCCAGAAGTACGGCGTCCCGCCGCTCGATGACGAGGCCGTCGAGCGCATCGAGACCGAGTGGCGGGGCGGCGAGCCGCCGAAGAGATCGCGACGGCGCGCCGCGTGACCTTCAGGTTCGACACCGGCATGCTGATCGCCCTCGAACGGCGCAAGCGCCGCGCCACGGAGGCATTCCGGGCCATCGTCGGCGCGGCTTCCTGCCCATCGTCCCCGCCGTCGTCTACGCAGAGTGGTGGCGTGGGCGAAGCGACGTCCGCGAGGACATCCTGAAGGCCGTGATCGTGCTCCCGGTCTGAGCGTTGCCGATCGCTCGTGCCGCAGTCTTCATCACGGGCGCGAACAACTTCAACGGTCGTCAATGCAAGCGCGCCCGCGGGCGGGAACAAGCCGACGCCCGACAACGAGGCCAACGCGGCGGCCCTCAAGCTGACCGTGGGTGGCCACTCGGTCTATGCGGTCCACGTCCCCGCCGGCGTCGGCTATCGCAACGACAAGACCGCCGGTATCGCCACCGGCGACGCGCCGGAGACGGAGTACATGGTGACGAGCCGAACCTACTACAACGGCGGCTGCTGCTTCGATTACGGCAACGCCGAGACGAGCAACAACGACGACGGCGCCGGCACCATGGAGGCCGTCTATTTTGGAAACAGCACGGGATGGGGCAAGGGCGCCGGCAACGGCCCGTGGGTCATGGCGGACCTCGAGAACGGGCTCTTCGCCGGGTCGAGCACCGCTACCAACCCCAAGGACACGCCCCTTGCATCTCCCTATGTCACAGCCATGGTCAAGGGTCGTTCGGGCGGATTCGGGCTCAAGGGCGGCAACGCGCAATCCGGAGCCCTCGCGACCGTGTACGACGGAGCGCGCCCCGGCGGCTATAACCCGATGAAGAAAGAGGGCGCCATTATCCTTGGAATCGGCGGGGACAACAGCAACAGCGCCCAGGGGAACTTCTTCGAAGGCGTGATGACGTCGGGCAACGCGACCGACGCGACCGACGACGCGGTTCAGGCGAACATCGTCGCGGCAGGCTACGGACACTGAGAGTCGGGATCAGACGACGTCTTGGTCGGCGTTCTCGAACGGGACGGGGTCGAACGCCCGATGGGCGTTACGTGGACGGCTCGCGCCTTCTTGCGCACGCGACCGCGCTTTCCCCTTCCCACCCGCCGTGATCCTACCGGACGTGATCCTACCGGACATACCTCACGAGGACCTTTCGCGCAGCTGCCCGGCGTCGCGCTCGAGGTGGTCGTCCCACGACATGATCCGCTCTTCGAAGCGCTTGAGGAGCGGGACCGGGCATGTCCAGCGGTCGGCGCCTTCCTTCGCCTCCTCCCGCGTCAGCACGTAGCCGAGCTCCAGGCGCTCGAAGCTGAAGTCGAGGTCGGCGACCTGGGGCCGGATCTTCGCGGAGGCGAGGCGCTCCTCGATCTGCTTGCGGGTGGGCCGGTCCAGAGAGAACGCGGCGTGCGCGACCGCGCGATCGAGGGGCTCGCCCTTCCAGTCGCGGAGCGCGCCGTCCTCGCTCCAGACGCGGCTCACGTCCTCCAGGCGAATGACGCGCTGGTCCTTGCCGAGACGCTCGAGGAGACCCTGGCACGCGAGCGCGACGACGTTCGCGCGACATCCCGCTTCGCGCAGGATCGCGTCGACCGCGTCGTCGTCGACCTGGAGGCCGAGGGACGCCAGCGGTTCGCGCACGAGGGTGCGAGCGGCGGACCGATCGAGCGGCCCCAGACGAATGATCTCGCCGAGGTTCCGGAGCGGGCTCCCGGCGTCGAAGACGGCAGCATGAAAGAGACCCCAGAACCCCGCCAGCACGAAGTACGCAGTGCCCTCCTCGGCCAGAGCGCGGAGCGCCCAGGAGAGCCGCCCGCGGTTCGGCGGAGCCAGCGCGAGGTCGGCGACGGCGAACCGGTCGGCCTCGTCGATGAGCCAGACGCGCGGCCGGCCCCGCCGGCCGCGGACCATCGCCTGGAAGGCTTCGACCGTCTCGGGTCGTGGTGCGCCGAGGACACTCGCGAGTTCGCCCATCAGGTCGTCGCTGGCGAGGACGCGGTAGTGGACCTCGACGTCGCCGCGCGTCGCGAGTCGACGCGCGACGGCCTTGAGCAGCGACGACTTGCCCATCTGACGGGCGCCGACGAGAACGGCGCTGTGCAGGTCGCGGTCCGCAAGCTTCCGCAGCTCCTCGTCGCGCCCCACGAACACCGCCGGCTCTTCGATGCCCGCCGCGATCCGGTAGGGCGAGATCTCACCCATCGGGCGCTGCTCGGCCACGGTGCGCTCGAAGACGCGCTGGGGAGCGGAGGCGAGCAGGACGTCCCGCAGCAGGTTCGACGACAGAATCACGGTCTCGACCTGGGCCACGTTGCGGAAGGCCGCGCTCGCATTCTGAGCCTCGGTCAAGTCCAGGACGACGACCGACCCGAGCTCCGCCGCGCGCATCGCGTTCGCGATACGGACGGCGTCGCCTGTCTCCATCCGAGGTCCCTCCACGGAGGCGAGCCCCACGCACGGTCCGTAGCGAAGGTTGAGCGCCGGCAGCTCGAAGCGAAAGGCGGCCGCTTCGTAGAGGGCGTCGCCCAGGCGTCCACCGAGGACATCCGCGAAGGCAGCCGCCGCGCTCCCTGGCGTCTGGGCCACCGCCACCGCACGACGCCAGCGTTCCGCGACGACACCGAGCGATCCCAGAGCGCCGTCGAGGCGGTTCGCGCGCTCGAGGGCCCGCGAGGCGCCGGGCAGGTGACCAAGCGGCCGTCGCAGAAGGCTCTGGGCCTCGCGCGCGACCTCGACGACGACCGGGTTTCCATAGACGACGGCGAGCCGGCCACCCGCGACCACCAAGACCAGGCCCAGAGCCAACGCCAAGTACAGAGGCCAGAAGAGGCGCGGGGAGAGCGAGGGCGATGTGCGCGTCCACTGGTTCACGAATCCGATGGTGGTGGACTCGGCCGCGATATTGGCCGCGATTCCCTCGCGGGCGGCGAGCTCGACTCGAAACGGACCGCTCCCCACCTCCTTCGGCACCTTCAGAGAAAAGGTCGTCGCGATGCCGGGCGCGAGCCCATCGTCGTAGACGGTCTTGAAGTCCGAATCGACCGCGGAGCCGTTGCCTCCGAGAAAGCGCGCCGACAGCGCGAGCTGACGACCGGTCGGCTCGTCGCCGACGTTCGTGACCGTCACGGGAACGGCGAAGCCATCGCTGTTGCGCACCGGACGCTGCGCATCCAGCGACAGGTCGGCCGCCTGGAATCGTAGGTCCACAGGGACTTCGAGCGGAACGCCGATGTCATACGCGTTCCGAACGGCTACGACGAATCGACTTATGGCGGGCTTGGGGTCGTCATGCGCCGCGCGGCTGTACTCGACGCGCAGACGCGTGGAGTCGCCTGGATCGAGGCGTAAGAGTGTAGGCGGCCAGCGGAAGACGAACGAGGGCGCTTCGGCGCCGGGCGTCGCCGCGGGTGCTGTAGCGGCGACGTGAACCCAGAATGCAGGGATGGGCCCGGCGTTCTTCACAGTGATGTCGAAGGCGCCCATTCGCCCCTGTCCGGCAGGTTGATGAGACGCCTCGACCGCGGCTGTGAGCTGAGGGGTTCCCGCGGCCGTCGGCGGGACGGACTCGAGAGAACCGTCCGCTGCGAGCCGATGCACGAGGTTGCCGTTCTCCCCTCGAAGGACGCGATGCTCTTTCGCATACGACGCCCGATAGGCGTATCCGTTCAGGGGAGTGGTTGAGGGGGGAACGCGGAACGTGCGAATTCGTGG
>CALFNG010000156.1 GCA_937902985.1 uncultured Myxococcales bacterium | reverse complement strand
GAGGACGGCCCCGAGCACGTCGCACGAGTCGTGGCGACGCTGGGCCGATGGCTCGAGAGCATGCCCACGTATCGCCCGTGGGCGCTTTACCGACAAGGCTACCGCGAAATGTCCGGCCAGGGGCTCCAGGCGGTGGCGGCCGCGCATTACGCAGGGAGCTTGGTCGGAGCGCAGGTCGAGCTTGCGGCCGAGCGCGCCATCTTGACCGCGTGGACCATCGCAGCGCGAGACGCTGATCCCATCCTCCGGGACTTCGACGGCAAGAATCACCATCGCCTCGTGGATCGCTTCCGGGTGGCAGACGGGAAGCACATCGACCTCGCGCGGAAGCACGTAGCCGCCGTGGTCACGGCAAGGCTTCCCACTGCCGGCGCTGCCGCGCCAGGCTCGACGTCGGAACCGGGCATCCTCCGTCGCGAGCTCGCGAAGAAGACGCGGCACATGCCTCTTCGAAAGCTCCTCCAGCAGATCCCCAATCTGCTCGTGCGGCTGAAGCCGTGCCTGCTCACGAGCCCACTCTCGGTGGCCCAATACCTGCCAGCCAAGGGCCGCCGCTTCGACATCGTCGTATTCGACGAGGCCTCGCAGATTTGCACTCACGACGCGATCGGCGCTATCGGGCGCGGGTCACAGCTGGTTGTGGTCGGCGACTCGAAGCAGCTTCCGCCAAGCTCGTTCTTTCAGAGCGGAGCCAGCGACGACGTTACCGACGAGGATGACTTCCCGGACCTCGAGAGCATCCTCGACGAGTCCGTCGCCGCAGGCCTGCCCCAGCAGATGCTCGGTTGGCACTACCGGAGTCGCCACGAGTCGCTCATTCAGTTCAGCAACGAGCACTATTACGACGGCCGCCTCAACGTGTTCCCGGCCGCTCGCGGTCGGGTCGACGACCTCGGCGTGAAGTTCCACCACGTACCTAACGGCGTCTACGACGCGGGCAAGTCACGCACGAATCCCATCGAGGCGCGCGCGCTCGTGGCCGTGCTCGTCGATGAGCTGTTCCGCGTCTCCCCGGGCGAACGCTCCTTCGGCGTTGTGACCTTCAGCATGTCGCAGCAAGAGCTGGTGGAGGAGCTCCTGAGCGAGGTTCGCAGGACCCGCCCGGAGATCGAGCAGCACTTCGCCGATGACCATCCGAACCACGAGCAGGTCTTCGTCAAGAACCTCGAGAACGTGCAGGGCGACGAGCGCGACGAGATCCTGTTCAGCGTGGGGTACGGCCCGGACGCAGAGGGGGCGAAGCGCATGAACTTCGGCCCGCTCAATCGCAGCGGCGGCGAGCGACGCCTGAACGTGGGGGTCACCCGGGCGCGGAAGCAGCTGCGGCTCTTCTCGTCGATCACCCACGACTGGATCGACACGAGCCGCACGCAGGCGCGAGGCGCAGCGCACCTCAAGGCCTTCCTCCGCTTCGCCGCCGAGGAGTCCCAGCCGGCCATGGCCAGGACTGGCGAGCAGCCCGGTGACTTCGACAGCGACTTCGAGCGGGACGTGTTCGACATGCTCCGCGCCGCCGGACACCGCGTCGAGACGCAGGTGGGGTGTGGCGCCTACCGGATTGACCTGGCCGTCGTGCATCCGAACGATCCCGGGATCTATGTGCTCGGAATCGAGTGCGACGGCGCCGCGTATCATTCCGGAGCCACCGCGCGGGACCGCGATCGCTTGCGGCAGACCGTCCTCGAGGACTTGGGATGGCGTCTGCATCGCATCTGGTCGACCGATTGGGGCTACGATCGCGCCAACGAGATGGACCGACTGTTGGCCGCCGTCGACGGCGCCGTGCGCGAAGGCCTCACGGTTCTACGTCCCGTCCCGGTGCAGGCGAACCCACGTGAATCCACACCCGCTCCGAACAAGGCGACAGAAGCGGCCATCGTCACCGGCCCCATCGTGCCGTATCTCCGAGCGCGCGTTGCCCAGGTGAGCACGGATCCCGACGAGATCTACCGCGCCGCGAGCAGGGCGACGCTCCGCGCGGTCGTCGAGCAGGTCGCAGCCGAGGAGGCGCCCATCCATTTCGACGAGCTCTCGCGGCGGGTGGCGAGCGCCTTCGGTGTGCCTCGCCTCACGCCGCGGCTGCGAAGGCTCATCCAGGAGATCGTCGCCGAGCTAGGTGCCATCACGATGGTGGAGCAGATTCTCTGGACGCGCGCCGTCACGCCTGGAGATCTCGCGCAGGCGCGGGCGCCCTCTCCGGGCAACGAAGCTCGGGACGCGGACATGCTTCCCGCCCAGGAGATCGCAGTGGCCGCACGCTGGATCCTCGCGGGCGCGCTCTCCATGCCGATGTCCGAGCTGCTGCGCGCCACCGCGCGCGTCTTCGGCATCCAGCGCGTCGGAGCGAAGGTGGAAGAGCGGATGACGCTCGGGATCCAGGTGCTGGTCGCGCGCGGTCTTTGCACGGAGGAGAACGGTCGCGCCGTATGGAACGGAGCGGCCGCGTGACGTGGGCAAGCGGGCCTCTTCACCCGATCCAGCGCCGGTACCTCGCGGAGGATCTCGTACGCCTTCGCCGTTCCGACGAGCAGCGTCGGTACGCGGCGCCGCAGCGCGCCGCGAGGATTGACGCCAACCCGCACCAGATCGAAGCGGTCATCTTCGCGCTCGCGCGGCTGCGCGAGGGGGGCTGCATCCTCGCCGACGAGGTCGGACTCGGAAAGACGATCGAGGCGGGCCTCGTGGTCGCGCAGCTCCTCGCCGAGGGCGCGCGCCGCGTGCTGCTCATCGCGCCGAAGGCGCTCCTTGGGCAATGGCGCAGCGAGCTGTTCACGCTCTTCGGGCTCGAGGCTGTGGAGGGTACGGCCCGGCCCGGCGGGTTCGACGGGGACGGCATCTTTTTGATCGGCCGGGAGGCCGCGGGAAGCGAGAACGGGCACGAGGCTCTCACGTCCTCGGAGGCGTTCGACCTCTGCATCATCGACGAGGCGCACGAGGTCTTCGCGGGGGTCTACAAGCGCTTCGACAAGTACGGGGGGTACAACGACGAGGCAACGGCCGCGCGCACCGCGGGCCGCGTTCGCAACTTCCTCGCGACGAGCGACGTGCCAGTCCTCCTGCTCACCGCGACTCCGATCCAGAACAACTTGGCGGAACTGTGGGGGCTCGTTCAGTACGTCGACAAGACGGGCACGCTGCTCGGCGATCTGCCGACCTTCCGCGAGATGTTTTGCGAGCAGGGCGACCGGCAGCTCGCGCCGGGCCAGGAAGACGAGCTCCGCTCTCGGCTGGGCGTCGTCATTAAGCGCACCCTCCGGCGGCAGGCGCAGGAGTTCCTGGAGCAACCGTTCGTCCGGCGGGAGGCGCGCCTCTTCGAATACACAATGAGTCCCGCCGAGCGGAGCCTCTACGACGACGTCACTCGGTACCTCCTCGAGCCGGGGATCGTCGCGTTCCAGGGCAAGCAGCGGCAGCTCCTACTGCTCGGCTTTCACCGGCGCATGGCGTCGAGCACACGCGCGCTCGCGTCGAGCCTCGAGCGGGTGGCCGCGCGCCTGCGCCGTATGCTCGGGCGTGACGGGTCGAGTGGCGGGGACGACACGGCGGACGCACAGGCGTTCTCGAACGATCTGGAAGACGACGACACCCCGCCCCCCGGGCCCGACGCACCGGACGCCGACGACGCGAGCGCCGAGGCGGTCCCCGGTGCGGAGGCTGTGAAGGGGGAGTTCCTCCGCGTCGAGGGCTACATCCGCCGCGCCGGCGAGCTCGGGGAGGACGACGGCAAATTTCGAGACCTTCTGAAGGCGATCAACTTCGTCGTCGAGCGCGGCAAGGGCGGACAGGGCTCCGGGAAGCTCGTCATTTTCACGGAGTCGCGTGTGACGATGTTTTATCTGCGGGACCGTCTCCTCGAGAGCAAGTGGCTGGCGCCCGGAGAGGTCACGCTCTTCTCGGGCGTGAACGACTCGAAGGAGGCGATGGCGGCGCTCGCGCGATGGCGCCACGAAGTCCCGCAGGGCGAAGGGCCCCCACCCAGCGAAGAGATCGCCGTCCGGCTCGCGCTGGTGCATGAGTTTGAGACTCGGTCCCGCCTGTTCATCTCGACGGAGGCCGGAGCGAAGGGTCTCAACCTGCAGTTCTGCGACACGGTCGTAAACTACGATCTTCCGTGGAACCCGCAGCGCATCGAGCAGCGCATCGGCCGCTGTCACCGCTACAAGCAGAAGCACGACCCTGTGACGGTCATCAATTTCTTGGCCAGAGACAACGAGGCCCAGAGGCTCACGTTCCAGATCCTGAGCGAGAAGCTCGAACTCTTCGGCACCGTGCTCGATGCGTCCGATCAGGTGCTGCACCGTTCCGACGCCACGGGCAAGGAGGCCCTCGTCGGCGCGCTCGGCGCTGGCCTCGAGGCAGAGCTCCGGCGCATCTACGATCGGGCTCGAACGCTCGACGAAGTCACCGCCGAGCTCCGAGCGCTTCGTGAGAAGGTGGACGAGAACCGTCGCCGCTTCGAGGAGACGCACCAGCGCACCGCGGGGCTCATCGAGAACGAGTTCGACGACCGGGTGAAGCAGGCGTTCCGCGCGCGCAAGTCCGAGCTGCCCGGGGCGCTCGCCGCCTTCGACGACGAGCTCGCGCGCGTCGTCGGCGCTCACCACGAAGCCATGGGCCTCGCGTTGCACCGGGCGAGCGACGCGCCGCCGCTTCACCTCACCCATCCCTTGGTCCGCGCCGCCGTCGGCGAGGCGCGGGCCGCCGCGCTGCCGCGGGCCGTGATCATCGACCTTCCCCGGGACGCTGCCGAGGGGGTCCCGAGACTCGCGGGCCGTCGCGGTCGGCTTCGCCTCGTGAAGGTCTTGCATAGCGGGTTCGAGCGAACCGAGCAGCTCGTGCCTGTCGCCGTGCTCGCTGACACCTTCGAGGTGCTCGACCCGGACGTCGCGCACGCGCTTTTCCGGGGCACGTTCCGGGACGCGTCCGACGCGAAGGACGGCGCGCTCAGTGCACCCGCGAACATCGACGACGATGCCCTCGCAGACGCGACCGAAGAGGTGCTCTTCGGGCTCCAGAGCGAGGTCGACCGCGCGGAACACGACCGCTTCGAGCGGGCGTCCCGGCAGGCCGAGACCTTCCTCGAGGACCGGATCGTCGTCCTCCGGCGGCAACGGTATGAACAAGCTCGCCGCCTCAATCAGGCGATCGACCGCCGGGACGGCGCGATGAGCTCGGAGGCGCGCACCGAGGCCGAGGGGCTGGTCACATCGGCGCAGGAGCTCGTCGACGAGCTTACCGAGACCCTCGGGCGCCTCGAGCGCCGCGACGACGAGCGGTTCCGGATCTTCCGCGAACACATCCACCAGCGACGGTACGCGCCGCCGCGCGTGGAGCACCTCTTCGACGTGGAGTTCACGCTGCCATGACGGCCGCCGGGGAGGACGAGAACGTGCTCAAGCTTCTTCACACCGCGGACTGGCATCTCGGCAGGCGCTTCCGTAGCTTCCCCGACGATCGGAAGCTGACTAGGGCGAGGCTCGACGCGCTCGACAAGATCCTGCTCCTCGCCGAGCACTACATGGTCCACGCCGTGCTCTGCGCGGGCGACCTGTTCGACGAGCCTTGCCCCGCAGCCGAGTGGTGGCAAGAGGTCGCGACCCGGTTCGCGGCGCGAGCGTGGAAGGACCGTCCGGTCTTTCTGCTTCCCGGCAACCACGATCCCTGTTTGCCGGACTCGGTCTGGGCCAAGGACCACCGGTTCCGCCGCCTCCTGCCTCACTGGGTGCACGTCGTCGACCGCGAGGACTTCGAGTTCGCCCTGCCCGGCAACGCGGTCCTCCACGCCGTGCCGTGCATGTCGAAGTCGGGCGCGAACGACCCGACCGAGTCGATCCCGCGGCGCGAGGCTGGCGACGAGCGGATCCGCATCGGGATGGTCCACGGCAGCACCATCGATGCGAGGGATTGGCAGGTTCACTTTCCGATCGCCGCGGAGGCCGCCGTCCTGCGCGGCCTCGACTACCTCGCCATCGGCGATACGCACGGGTTCCGCTTCGTGCCGCCCGATCGCAAGGTGCCGCCCATGGTGTATCCCGGCACACCCGAGCAGACCGCGTTCGACGAGCGGGACGCCGGCCACGTCGCCGTCGTGCTCATCAACCGCCAGAGACGCGCCACCGTCGAGAAGGTGCGCGTCGGCCACTGGACCTGGGAAGAGCACGAGATCCGCGATCTCCGCGGGCTCCGGGAGCTGCGTGACCGCGCCGATCTGCCAGAGACCGTGGTTCGCCTCCGCCTTGACCTCCGGCTGCCCGCCCCGGAGTACGAAGAGGCGGTGAGGCTCCTCGACGATCTCGAGGGCACAAGCGCGAAGCAGGGACGTGTCGGCGTCCTCGATCTCGATCGCCTCGGTCTCGCGCTCGACGCGAGCACGATCGACGCTTACTGCACCGAGCTGTCCGGCGTGCTCCAGGCGGCGGTGCACAAGCTCAAGGCGGCGACCCTTCAACCCGAACGACGCGCCGTGGCCGAGAGGGCCCTCGTGCACCTCTATCGACTCTCGCGGAAGGCCTCCGGATGCGCCTGACCGCGATCGTCGTGGAGCACTTCCAGGCGCTCGTCCGCGCCGAGGTAGCGTTCGGGCCCGGGCTCAACGTGGTCTATGGCCCGAACGACTTCGGCAAGTCGACGCTAGCGCAGGCCATCCGGGCGGCGCTCCTCGTCGTGCCCACGTCCGCGTCGACGTGCGAGCCCTTCCAGGCCTGGTACGCCGACGCGATCCCGTGGGTCACGCTCTCGTTCGAGGACGACGGCGGGCATCACTGGCGCGTGAAGAAGGGCTTCGAGACGACCGCGCAGAGCGGCTCCGCGGAGCTCTATCACTCGAAGGACGGCGTGACGTTCACGATGGACGTGAAGGGCCGTCAGGTCGAGGAGCGCCTGCGGGCGATCCTGGGATGGGGGATCGCCGCGCCCGGGGGCAAGGGCAGTCCGCGCGGCCTGCCGGAGAGCTTCCTCGCGCAGACGCTGCTCGCCGCGCAGACGGACGTCGATCGCATCCTCGGAGAGAGCCTCGCGGACGACGCTACGGACACCGGCAAGGTCCGGCTGGGCAAGGCCCTGGCCACCCTCGCGCAAGATCCTCTGTTCAAGAAGGTGCTCGACGCATCGCAGCACGAGGTGGACGCCTGCTTCACGCCGAAGGGACAGCGGAAGCGCGGACAGGGCTCGCGGTTCGTCGAGGCCGGGGACGCCGTGAAGGAGCTCGAGAGCCAGCTCGCCGTGGCGCGAAAGCTCCAGGACGAAGCGACGGCGAGCGCCGGACGGGTGACGGCGCTTCGCATACAGCACACCGAGCGTCTCGAAGGGGTGGGACGAGCGACAGCCGCCGTGCGCCAGATCAGCGATCGCCTGACGCGATGGCGCGCACGAGAGGAGGCCGATGCGAAGCTCGGCGTGGCTCGCCGGGCGCTTGCGCAGATCGAGGCGTGCGCGGCGGAGGTCGCAATCGCGACGACCGACGTCCAGCGGCTCGCAACAGCCCTCCAAGCGGCCGACGAGGCGCTCCGGAGCGCGACGGACGAGTGTACCGCGGCGGACGCCGCACTCAGGGTCAGCGAAGAGGCGCACCGCGTCGCGACGAGCGACGACGGGGCGCGCGAGCGCGCACTCGAGCTCGCCGGATTGAAGGCTGCGCACGCCGAGACGAGCGCGGCGATCCAGGGGGTGGAGAGCCGGCGCGCGCGAGTCGAGGAGGCCGTGGCCGCCAGGAGGGCGTCCGAGGAGACCCAGCAATCGCTTGTCCGCGCCCGCGAGGATCTCGAGAGAGTCACGCGTGAGGAGGCGAAGGGGCACGAAGAGGTCGCGGAGCTCGAGGAGGCGCTCGACCGGGCTCGGATGCTGGCCGAGTACGGCCGCTGGAAGGCAGCTGTGCAGGCCGTGAAGGACGCGAGCGATGCCGCAGCCAGGGCGACCGAGAGCCGTGAGCAGGCGATGACGAAGGAGCGGGACGCCGACGTGGCCCTCGAGGCGGTGCAGCGCCGGGACGCCGAGCTCGTCGCGGCCACCGCAAGGCTGACGACCCTCGAGCGCCTGAGGACGCTCGTCCAGCTTGAACGGGACATCGAGCGCACGGAGGCCGCCCTCGGGGGTGGGCTCACCGTCGTGCTCAGGCCTCTCCGGGCCGCCGCCGTGCGTGCCGAGATCGACCAGGCCGTGGTCGTCGACGAGCAAGCGCTCGCGACCGAGCGCACGCTCGAAGCCGAGCGCACCCTCCGGCTCACGCTCGAAGGTCTCCTCGAGATCGACATCACGGCCGGTGCGGCCGAGAAGCGGCACGAGCTCTCGAGGCTGCGCGCGCGCTGGGCGTCGGAGGCCGTCC
>CALFNG010000155.1 GCA_937902985.1 uncultured Myxococcales bacterium | reverse complement strand
AGCGGGCGCAGGTCAAAAGCCTGCCGCGGGTTCGAATCCCGCCCTCTCCGCTGACGATCGTCTGTAAATTCCGCGCCTCCAGCTCTGCGCGGGGTCCACTTTGGATCGTGCGTTGGATCCAACGGACCGTTCAGTGCACCCGGTGAGCATCGCGAGCGCCGGGAAGACGTCGCCGAAGTCAGCCCGGATTGCCTCGGCCTGCCGGATGTAGCCCTGCGTCGTGGCGAACGACGTATGGCCCGCGCGATGCTGGATGCGGAGCGGATCGTCGCCTCGGATGGCCATCCACGTGATCCCCGTGGCGCGGAGGTCATGCCAAGTGAGCGCCTTGCGCGTTTGGTCCGTGTGATGGAGCTCGGAGCGCGTCACACCAGCCAGATGAAGGAAGTTCCGTAGCCCCTCGGCGAGGTCGCGCATGCGCGGCATCTTGGGCACGACGCGCCCCGTGCCGCCGGCCTCCGCGTGCATCACCCGTAGCAGCGGTAGCGCGGCGCGTTCAGCTGCGAAGCGCCGAGCGAGCCCAGTCTTCGTGCTCTTCGTGCCGCCCCGCTCGCGATTGATTCCCCGGTGGATGTGGACGATGCCGCGCTCGAGATCGATGTCTTCCCACTCGAGCGCTTCGAGCTCCCCGGCGCGCGGGTGAAGGTAGACGGCGAGGGCGATCAAGCGGCGCCACTCGAGGGCGATGTGCTCGCAGCCGAGCAGTGCGAGGAGCTCCGAGGGGTAAAGGAACTGCTTGGCGAGCCTGACGCCGCGGTCCGGCGGAGCCACGTTCGCACAAGGATTGTCGTCCCGCACACGAAGGTCCCGCTGCTTGGCGTTCGCGGCATCGCCAAACATGCGAGAGACGACAGCCCAGACATTCCAGGCCGTGTGCCAGCTCAAGGTGCCCGCGCGCACCTTGCCGTCGAGTGACTCCACGATCCCCTCGACGTCCGACCGGGTCACGGAAGCGATCTGCTTGTTGCCGATGAGCTCCGCCACGTGCGTCCGGTAGCGGCTCTTGTCGTCGCGGGTCGAGGTGTTTCCCTTCGTGACCCGCGAGGCGACCCAGCGCTTGTGCCACTGACTGACGGTTTCGACGGACGCGGGCGAAGGCGTGCCGCGCTTCGCGGACAGGATGCGTCCGTGCGCGTCCTCCTGCAATTGCGTCGTCTTCGTGTAGGTCTGAGCGTCCGTCTTATCGTTGCAGAATGGCTCTTCGATCGTGAGACGGTGGAGACTCCCGTCCGCGAGGCGGATGCGCCCACGATAGTAGACCGAGCCGTCCGGGCGCTTGAACAGGTCGACGCTGCCGGTGCGCTGGCGCGTGCCACCTTTCTCTTTCACGGTTCTACCTCCTCCCCTTTCGGGGTCGCGAGGACTTGGAGCGCGGCTCGGGGTCGGAAGTGCTTTAGGGCCTCTAGATGCCGTTCGAGGTCCGCGGACGCGGCGCGATTCCCTTCGGCCACCGAGGCAAGTAGGCGCCATGCCTTGCGCGCCTCGTCTAGGGACAAATCAGACTTCATGTCGTTGACCGCTGCGGAGACGACGAGCCAGCCATCCGTTGACGCGCCAGGCGCCGAGTGATCCAGCGTCGGGTAAAGAGCGGGTACGTTCACGTCCAGGCGGACGCCCGAGATTTCACACCGGAAGTGACCGGCGGAGCCGTCCCAAGCGCGACGCAGGACCGCGTGCCACTGTGCTCTCGTGGGGACGTCGACGACCCTGTCACGCTTGCGGCCCCTTCGGCGGTTGAAGGTCCGTCGGGCAAGCGGCGCGCACGTCGAACAGAAGTCCCCGACGGCCTGCTCGCGCTCACAGATGCGGCAGCCCTTCTCGATGGCAATCATCGCTTGCCCTTCTTCGTTGGCTCGGCGGCATCGAGCGCCTTGGCGAGGAGAAGTCGCACCACGTCGGAGCGCTTCCACGATGGCCCGGGCATCTCGCGCCGGAGGCGTTCCGCGTACGCGTCCACCCGCGCGAGCAGCGCACCCGGGAGCCGCACGACCATTTGCTCGTCCTTCGTCTCGTCCACAATCGCCTCCACGTCCGCCTCCCACCCCTTCCGGTTCCCCTTGCTCGGCTCCGTCGTCAACTCCGGATGCTCGTGAGCCAGCCTGCGCAGGTTCGCCCGGGCAAGGCGCACCGCATCGAGGTCGACCCGCTGGCCCTTCGTCATGCTGCCGTCATCCGCTGGACCTGTACGGCGGCGAACGGGCGCCCGTTACGGCTCCGCATCCCGGCCCTGTCGAGTTCGCGCGCGACAGCCCGGAGGCTGAGGCCCGCGGTTCGCAGGCGCCGAGCCTCGGCGACCACTGTTTGCTCGCTCTCTACGGGCTCTAGGCGGTCGTCGACGACGCGCCAGCCAAAGGGAGCCTCGCCCCCCGTGAACTCGCCACACGCGGCCTTGTGCTGCATCGCTGCCGCGGTCCGCTCGCCGATGGCCTCGCGCTCCCACTGGCTCACGCTGGCCAGTACGTTCAAGACGAGCCGCCCCGCCGCGCTTCGCGTGTCGATCTGCTCGCCGACCGAGAGGAGCGCCGCCTTCCCGGGCGCGAAGTGACGCTCCACGAGCTCCCCGAGGTCGCGCACGCTGCGCGTCAGGCGGTCGAGCTTCACCACGAGGAGCGCTTCCGCTTCGCCGCCCTTTCGGAGCATGCCAAGGGCCCTCGCCAGCCCGGGGCGGTCCAAGGTCTTGGCGCTCGCGCCTGCGTCTACGACCACCTCGACGAGCTCCAGGTCGTAGAGCTCGGCGTAGGCGGCGACCTTCGCGCGCTGGGCGTCGAGGCTGACGCCGCGGTCCGCCTGTTTGTCGGTCGAGACCCGGAGGTAGGCGACGGTTCGCGTGCGGCTCATGGGGTCATTGTAGATCGGGCTTGCCGGTCTGCAATGCAGCGAGATGCAAACAGATCGCACCGTGTCGCACAGTCGAGTGCGGTTGCTGCCCCCCAGAGCGGTACACTTCGGCGGTGGCCACTAAATATCGAAAGGGAGACGTCGTCGACGGGTGGACTCTCGGCAGGTCGCTGGGACGAGGCGGAAACGGCGAAGTCTGGGAGGCAGAGCGCGGCGACCTGCGCCTCGCCCTCAAGATTCTGAAGCCTGCGGGGGCCGGATCGGAGCCGTATCGACGATTCAGAGATGAGATTGCGGTGCACACGCTGCTGGGTGAGTGCGCTGGCGTACTGCCGATGCGAGACCATAGGCTTCCGGCGAACCCTCACAAGAACACGCCCGCGTGGCTGGCAATGCCGATCGCGCGCCGGATTGAAATGGCCCTTGGGGTAGCGCCGTCGCTTGAGCGAGTACTCAAGGCCGTTGCGGAGATCGCAGAGACGCTGGCGTCCTTGGCGGAGCGTCAGATCGCCCACCGTGACTTGAAGCCGCAGAACTTGTTCGAGCGCAATGGTGCATGGCTCGTCGGCGACCTCGGAGTCGCGGTGTTCGTTGGAAAGGAGACCGCCACGAGAACCGGACGGCAGGTGGGGGCGCGTCATTTCATCGCACCCGAGGTGGTCCGGGACCCACAGAACGCGAGTCCGTACCCTGCCGACGTCTACTCTCTCGCGCAAACCCTGTTCGTTCTGGCCTCGGGCCAGCGCTATCCCCCGGCGGGCGGAGTCCGCGCCTTCGAGCAGAGCGCGCAGCTTCGGTCCTATGTCGACCATCCCAGGGTGCCGACGATCGATTGGATCCTTGAGCAGGCTACCGCGACGACCCCATCCGAACGTCCGACGATGAAGGAGCTCGCCTCGACCCTGCGGATCTGGCTGCGAGGACCGCCGCCGGCTGTCTCTCCCCTGGATCTCTCGGATCTGGCCGTCGCGGCGGAACAGAGGGTTAGAGATGCGACTAACGCCGCTGCCCGCCGTGCGGCTTTGAACGGCCACGCGGACCGGCTGCGCAAACAAGCCAAAACGGGCGTGGACGAGATAGCGCGGTCGGTCGCCGAGGTGCTCTCTGGATTCAAACACGAGCAAGGCATCGGCTTTGATCGAAGCTTCATCACCTTCATTTCGGGAAACCTTGAGGCGGAGACCTTCAGCGGACAAGCGGCCTACGGGATCCTGGAAGTTCACAGGTTCACGCTCGATTGGCCGAGCCATCTCAGTCTGTGGACGGGCATCGGCCTGCTCATGAACAGCTCGGGCAAGATGCTTCTTGCCGCTGGCCACATCATTGGGCACGGCCAGGGCTCGTACGTCGGCCACGCCCCGGATGCCGTCGTTGTAATGCGTGACCCACGTGTCGTTTCTGTCGGAACTCCCGAGGCCGAGGAGGCAGTGGGTCAGCAGGTAAGGGCGCTCGCCGAAACCTCGCGGGCGGCTGTCGAACAGTTTCTCCGCCTCCCAGCCGAATGAGACACCGGCGAATGAGTAGCGCCTGTAACGGCGGGTCCCCGCTGTAACGCCCGACGGCCCTGCAGACTGGGCGCTGACGGCGCGCAGGCATAACCTGGTGCGGTGGGGCAGATATTCACCACAGACGATGACCTTCCCAGGCCGATCGAAGCCCGTTATTGCACTCCGGAGCCGAATGTTCCGGTGTTGCTTTACGAGGGTCGCCTCCGAATCGTGCAAGGGTCCGATGCAGTCGAGGGCGATGGCACGATCAAGGCTCGTTGGCTTCCTCAGACGAAAATCGCGTTCATCATCCCTTCGATCGTTTTCGGGTTTGGACGATTCGACGAGTGTACGGTGGAGCTCGTTGATCGCGGCTGGTCGTGCAAGGGCACAATCGAGAGCCGCGGCTACGGGGGCCTGCGTGGCATCGTCGACCGTGCCGAGGGAGGGGTCCGCAGTGGAGGAGGACCGAGCGGCGTGCGAGTTGCAGAGGTCCGGGCTCACGTCCCGAACTTCCTGAGGATCCGGGGCGAACCGCTCGCCCGTCCGAACGGCAACGGTTGGTACAACGGCCGGCGACGCGTTGAGGTGGCGCCTTGGCGACTGACTCTCGACGAATTGGAATCGAAGCCTGGAGAGGCTCTGAAGGAGACGGGGGGAATCGCACTCACGCACGCCCTGGCTTGCCAACGAATTGACAGTGCAGCGTTCGCCCCCGACGAGGTGGACGAATTCATCGAGCTCCTCGACACCGTGCTGTCGTTCTGCGCGGGCCTTTGGACGGGCGGGACGCTCGCGACCGGCCACGACGCGACCGGGGCCTTGGTCTGGGAGCATTGGCGCTTGCCGTGGCTCTCGTCCTACGAACAGCGTCGGACGTGGTTTCCGAGCTACTACGTAGAGAACGTCTTCGAGACGATTGTGCCCGCGTTCGCCAAGGCGAGCGCCGACCCCGTTGTAAAGCGCGTTCTCCGCACGTGCCTCCATTGGTATCTCGAGGCAAACGCTTGTCACGCTGGCCTCGAGGGATCGATCGTAATGGCGCTGACGGCTCTCGAACTCCTCGCCTGGGACGAGCTCGTGAATCGCGGCACGACGACACCCGACTCTTTCGACCATGAGGCGGCCTTCAGCAAGATCCGGCGATATCTGACGGCCAAGGGGATTCCGTTCGCGACGGTTCCGACCGAGCTGCTCGCCGTCGACGCCTTCGCGAAGACGGAGGGTTGCGCGGACGGCGTCGAGGTGTTGACGAGGATCCGAAACCGAACGGTCCACCCGCCAAAGGGCTCGTTCAAGGACTTCCCGTTTCCAGTGCTCGAGCAAGCCTGGCGGTATGCGATCTGCCTGGTGGAGCGCTCGATCCTCGCGGAGGTCGGCTACAAAGGCCACATGACCGAGCGTCTTGGGTGGACGGACATCGTGATCTGAGGCCGGACCGGACCGGCGCCCACTCACCGTGAGAAAGACAGGCGCCATCCAGGGACGCAGTCCGGGCTCCCGTGTCACCGTGCACCCCGGCGCATCGTCTCGCAAGCGAGGTACACGCACCCATCGAGGAGCTCCTCTGCCGCCTCGGATCGCCAGTCGCGTCGATCCGTCGCCACGTCGAGGCGCCCGTAGGTTCCGTGGCCGGCGAGGAGACGGCGGGCCAGGGCGAGCAGCACCCGGCGTTCGTCGGTCCCGAGCTCGGCGACAACGTCCAGGAGCTCCCGCGCGGCAACGTCGGGCGTCACCATGCCCCGGGGGTTCGGGCTTCGGCTTCCGAAAGAGCCAGGCGGAGTTCGTCCGGTGTCAGCAACGCCGCGACGTCCCGGCGGATCTCCTCATCGCTCATGGTCCTGACACGCTCCTCGGTCTTCTCGGTCTCCCGTCGCACGGACTCCTCGGCGCGCTCGACAAGGGCGCGAGCGGCTCCTACTCGGGCACCAGCATCGGGGCCGCCGCCGTTCACCGCGATGTCCAGCAGCACGCGCGTGGCGAGTTCCGCCAGCTCCGGGGCCGACGGGAGCGGCGGGAGCTCGCGGACGGATGGCACGCCGCTCGCCTCGCGTGCGCGCGCGACCGGGGGGGCTGGCGCCGCCCATGGGACCATCCCCGCGGCTTCCCTGGCCTGCGCCTCAGCTTCTCTCCGCGCTCGCTTGATTGGTGTGCCCGGCATGTTCGACTTCTCCTTCGTCACGCTCGTGTCTGGGTTGGCCAAAAGGGCTAGGTGTCTGTCCGTCTTCGTCTGTTCCTGACCGTTCCGGGAACGGTGTCAGGAACGGGGAACGGTCCCCTCCGACCGTTCCTGTTCCGGACGGGGGGTTCTAGGGGGGGGCCGTACAGTCACGGTCGCGAGGAACGGTGGGCGCCTCCCTCGAGGGAGCAGCGACGAAAGCGACGACGCCAGGAACGGTCGCGAGGGGTGTCGCGGCCGGGTCGGTCCTCGGGTAGTGCAAGCGCGCGGAGCGAGGGCCGCTACGGACGTCCAGCCGGACGGCGGCGCGTTCGACGGCGACCGCGGCGCGGTCCCTCCCGCAGTGGGTCGCCGCCTGAACTGCCGTCACAAGGTCGCGGGTCGAGATGCCCGGCCGGGCACCCACCGCGCGATCGACCGCGTCGTCCTCGGCCGCAAGGCGGGCGCCGAGCTCCGCGCCCTTCTCCGCTCTCCTCGTCTCCCTGGCCCGGTCCTCTCCGAGCACGGTCGAGACGATTGCGCGGTCGGATTCGTCGAGGGGGAGCAGCGCCCCACCGTGGCCCGTGTCGCGGCGCAGGAGCACAGGGTCGGGCTTGGCAGCGTAATTCGACTTGGTGACGGCGAACGTCACTACCTCGCCCAGCGCGGCTTGCTCCTCGGCGCCGTCGAGATCGAGGCGTTCGACGGCAAGGGCGCATTGCCACCGCGCGCCGTCCACGAAGGCGCTCGAGCCGCGCCCGCTCGAACCGTCGAGCGTTCCGCGCTGACCGCGCGAGAGCTTGTTCGTGTGATGGGCGTTCAGGATGGCGCGATCGGGGGCCGAGAGTGACTCGAGTCCTTGCATGAAGCGCGTTGCGGCGGCGTTGTCCTTCTCCGCGTCGGGCCCAGCGAAGCGAGAGAGGGGGTCGACGACGACGAGCCGAAAGCCGCCGGTCCGGACGTACTCGCGGAGCCATTCGAGAAAGGGTGTCTCGGCCGCGTTGCCGCGCTCGTCGTGCTCGAGCATGGCGCAGAGGTTCCCCGCCAGAGGGAGCACTTCGATCGCCCCCGGTTGGGGCTGAGGACTCTGCCGGGCGTTCGCGGCGTCGTGCAGGCGCCGCCGCGCCTCCTCGGCGTCCTCCTCGCCAAGCACAAGCAGTGCGCGCCCCCTCGTTGCCTCGAACGTGCCGAGCCACCTCGTCCCGGTCGCGACGGCTACCCCGAGCTGGCAGAGCGCCATCGTCTTACCCGCGCCGCCCTCGGCGATGAGCTGGCCCACCTTGCCGAGCGGAAAGACGCCTCGCATTTGCGGGTGCCGGGCGTCTCGGAGCAGCCAATCACGCTTCGGCGGGGGCTCGCTGTACCACTCGGCCGGTGCCGACGTAACGAGGGCACGCCAAGCTGCGCTCTCGGCCGGGCCGCTCTGGATCTGCACGTCCGTCGCCTTCGGGTAGCCGTCGACGGATTCGAGTGGCGCTTCCCGCGCGATGGGCTCGCGTTCGCCATCGTCGTTGTCCGGCGGAACCTGCGCGAAGAACTCTTCGGGGTCGATCGGTTCGTGGGCCATCAAACCACCCTCCGATCCGCGATGAATCCGTGCGCTAGGCGCCCGCGTTGCACAGCCTGCCGGACCTTGTGTCGGAGCTCGTGGAGGCTCCAAGGTGGCGCGCACCGTGGGTTGAACTCCGTTGCGAGAAGTTGGAGCGCGTCGCCCGGCTCCAACGCGAAGCCTTTCACGAGGACGACAGCCGCCTTGAACGTCGCCGTGCTCCCTTGCGCGCCCTGGATCGCGCCCGGCATGGCGGCGAGGTACTTCGCGGCCCGCTCAGATCGGAA
>CALFNG010000154.1 GCA_937902985.1 uncultured Myxococcales bacterium | reverse complement strand
GAACAGGGCTGGGTCTGGAGCCGAAACCTCAATGTTCTGGAGACGACGTCGACACCGACGCCCTCTCTTGCCGCGACTCCGACCTCCGGGCCCGGGGCGGTGTCGACGCCACCAACGACGCCCTCTAGTCCAACTACCGCGGCCGATCCCAGCTGGGAGAGAGGTACACCGGCCGAGGTCACGTTCAAGAACGGGAGCGACACTTGTGGCCCTGACGGAGACGGTGACACCGAAACGAACCACCTTAAGAATAGGATCGACGAGCCGACCGCGTATCACGAGGTAACCTTCGATGCGATCGTCGGTCTGCCTAAGGCGCACGTGAACACGAAACGTAGCGCCTGGACGACCGCCGACCAGGCGACTGCCGCGACGGACATCGTTCCATTCGAGGGAGTCGCGCTAAGTGTCGTCGGCTTCATCGTAAACCGCGTGAAGGTGCAGAGCGGCGGGACCGGTGAGGGAACAAACTGCAATCTCACCTTGCCCGTGGAGGTGGACTGGCACATCCCGCTCGTTGCGCACGCGCACGACCCTGAGACGCTGTCGATTGTTGTCGAGACAACTCCGAGAGTTCGTCTCAATCATCCGAAGTGGACCGTGGGCGCCCTGAAAGACTGGGTCAATAGCACTGCCCCCGTGCGGATCTCCGGTTGGCTGATGTTCGATCCCGACCACCCGCCGATGCTGTATGACCCGAGCCAGCCGGATTTGCCGGGCAAGTACCGACAGACGCTGTGGGAGATTCACCCGATCACGAAGATCGAGGTGTGGAAGGGCAACGCCTGGCTCGACATGGACTCTCTGCCATGAGAATTGCGCCTAGGTTCCACGTGTTTTGGCTGGTGGTCCTGCTCGGGCTGGCAGGTTCATTACACGCCCAGACAACTAAGCAAAACTCGGAAGTTCCGGCTCAAGCGCCGACCCCGATAGCCGCCCCGGCGGCTCCACTTCGCATCGTCGGAGTCGAACCTGCAAAAGCGCAGCTCAACAACGAGATTCTCGTGCGCGTCGAGGGACTCTCCTCGCAGATCCTGAAGGACTCCTTCGATCCCAGCAAGTACGTCCTCTTCATCAACAGCCAGAAGTTCCCTTCCATCACCGGGCGTCTCACGGCCGACAAGGGTTCGCTCGCCTTCAGAATCAAGCGGGGTGGCTCTGCGGACGAGCTCGAGGCCTGGAATCGCCTGCTGGCGGGGACGTTTGCTGCGGAACGTCCCGTCACTCTGACCATCGGGACGAGCGAGAAGAGTCAGCTCGAGCTGGGGGGAACGCTCACCCAGCCGATCTTTACCCTTCAGATCTTCAGCCCGCAGTCGCTCACGATTGCGGGACTCGGCGTTGCCCTCTCCCTTATCGCCTTCTGGCTTCTCGCGATCCAGAGCGACGTCATTCGGGACACGGGGCCTCCGTTTCCCCCGAAAGGGAAGAGGCGCCCCTACAGTTTGTCGAAGCTCCAGATGGCCGTCTGGTTCTTTGTAGTCCTCGCGTCCTTCATCTTCATCTACATCATCACGGGGGACGCGTATTCGATCTCCGACCAGGCCCTCGCCCTCATCGGTATCGGCTCAGGAACGGCTCTCGGGGCGGCCGCGATCGACGCCAACAAGCGAGGGACGAACGCTTCGGACCTCTCAACCCTCGAGCCACAGCAGGCGACTCTCACCGCAGAACTAGGCGAGGCGAAGACCGAGCTGGCCACCCTCGCGAACCCGGCGACTCCGGCCGACCAGGAGCGGGCTCGTACCCTCCGTGTCGCCATCGCCGAGAAAACGGCGCAAGAGGTCGCGCTTCAGAAGCAGATCGATGCACTCAAGGCTCAGACCGCGAATCCCACGAGCGAGGGGTTCGTGACCGACATCCTGACCGACGCCAACGGCATCAGCTTCCACCGCTTCCAAATGCTCGCCTGGACGGCCGTCCTTGTCTCCATCTTCCTGAACGGTGTCTTCAGGAGCCTGACGATGCCTCCCCTGAATCCGACGCTCCTCGCGCTCATGGGCATCAGTGCCGGCACCTACCTCGGCTTCAAGATTCCGGAGAAGCAGACATGAGGGCTGACGGAGCGTCCAGTCGTCGCACGAGGTGTGAATACCCTGAACCGGCTCGCGATTCGTGTCGCCACAGCGGCACTTTCCCGATCGGGTGCCACATCGTGAGGCTCTGAGCGTGGCCCGGAACATCGTCCTCTGTCTCGACGGTACAAACAATAAGTACGCCGCCACGAACACGAACGTCGTGAAGCTCTACGCGATGCTCGACCGAACGGGCAATGACCAGTTCACGTACTACCAGCCCGGCATCGGCACGATGCCGCCCGCTGGCATGTGGGGCCGGCTGCAAAAAAGGATCGTCAAAACGCTCGATCTGGCCATCGCCTGGCTTCTCGAGGAACACGTGAGCGACGCCTACCGATTCCTCATGCGGTACTACGAGGAAGGCGACCGAATCTACATCTTCGGGTTTAGCAGAGGGGCATACACGGCCCGCGTACTAGCTGCCATGCTCTACAAAGTAGGACTCCTCAGTAAAGGCAACGAGGAGCTCGTTCCCTTCGCATGGGAGATGTTCACCCACAAGAGCTCACTAGATCAGGAGCCGTGCGCCGGGTTCCGGCGTACCTTTGCCCGCGAGGTCACCGTTCACTTCCTAGGCCTCTGGGACACGGTAAGCAGCGTTGGCTGGGCCTGGAACCCCTCCCACTATCAATACACCGCGAACAACCCCGGCATCACGACTATCCGCCACGCGGTCGCCCTCGATGAGCGGCGGGCTTACTTCGTCCAGAACCTCTGGGGCTCGGGCCCAGAGGTCGAGCAGGTCTGGTTTCCGGGCGTCCACTGCGACGTGGGCGGCGGCTACCCTGATGGAACCCTCGCGATGCTCGGCCTCGCATGGATGGTCCGCGAGGCCAAAGCTCACGGGCTACGTACGGAGCCGGCCGCGGAAGAAGCAGCCCTTCCCGGAGATGGAACGCCGGCTTTCTTGAAGCAGCACGCTGTCGGTCCCGCGCATGAATCCCTTTCCGGATGGTGGTGGGTCGGCGAATTCCTTCCCAAACGAATCAGAGTCCAGGAGCCGACCAATGAGTGGCGGACCCGCTGGATCATTCCCGCCGGCCGGTATCGCACCGTACCTCCGGGGTCGTGTATTCATCAAAGCATCCTGACGCGACTGGAAGATCTTCCCTCATACAGACCGACAAACCTCCCGGCGAACGCCACCACAGCCACCTAGCGCGCGGAGGCGAGCATGTGCCATACGTTGCAGAGCTCCGGAGCCGCCGAGGCAGGCGCGGCACCTCAACTCTTCTCGTTGCGTCGGCGAGATGGCCCGCCTACCGAAGGGGTCCTCGACGACATCCAGACCGCGCTTCACGACCCGACGCTCAATCTGCCGTCGCGCCTTACGCCGTGCGTACGCACGGCCATCGCAAGCCAGCGAGCCCTTACGGCACTTGGAGTCTCTGCGGTCGTCGCGGTCGGAAGAGTCCATCACGCAGCAAGCGTGAAAGAACACGCGTGGGCGCTCTTCGAGAATCATGGAGCCTGGCGCACGCTCGACCCGTACGTCGTGAGTCCCGCGCACCACGAGCCCCTTGCCCTCGTCGACAGTCGGAGCACGTGGACGAAGGCGCCCTCTCGCGAGCTCGCGCGCCTCCAGCCTGGGTTTTTTCTGACGATGCACTGCCAGATCAACGATGCCGCACTCAAGACGCTATTCGATGCCTCCACCATCGATGACATCAATCACGTCAACGGCCGCGTGGACGACCCGTTCGCGCATCCGAACTACGACCCGCGCGAACATTTCGATAACAGCCTCGTCGAGGAATCAATCCTCCTGCTTGAGGACCGCCTGTCGTGGCAGGGGGACACCCGCCTCCACACCGTTTTGACGGGTGCACCTCAATCTATCGCGTACGGTCTGGGGTGCCATGCCGTAGCCGACTTCTACTCGCACTCCAACTACGCCCCCATGGCCCTCGCGTACTACGGAAAGCCCGCTGACGTCCTTCCGATCGACCGGGCGGTCAGAGATGCTGGGTTTCTGACCTTCGTCGAAACGACATGGGATAACCGATCCCTCTGGAAAGACTACCCTGGCTTTTCGACCACCCAGGCATTTCCGTTGGGGGCAGAGTTCGCGAAGTGCCTTTTCACGGGCGCGTACAGCGCGGATACCTGGGCGCTACGACCGGGGATCCCTCACCATAATGACTTCGCCGTCGACCAGTCCGACTCCGCGCTTGTTCAGGCGCCCGCGATCCTCCGCCGCAAGCATCCATTCGCATTCCCGGGCGTTTGGAAGCAGCAGTACGACCTGCGTTACCGCCTCGCGACTGTACACCTGCGCGCTGTGGTTCAGCGGGCCAAGGATCACGACCCGACTCCGTTCCTCGGCAGCGATAACCCTCTGCCTGACATCCTCAAACCGCCGCCATGGACGCTCTCGAATAGCACGCTCGCGAACACCGTGGCCTACTTAGTGCGTGGAACCGATGGGCGCCCCGCCAACATCGCATGATGCAAGAGATTGGAGGAAGATATGAGTGATCCTGTAGGGGCGCAATGGGAATTGCCGGGGGGCTCTGACGCGTAGAGACCAGGGTCGCGCCCTCGGTTTCTTTCTCAATCCCCACCCCGTAGACGGGCAATCTGGCCAGGGGGGGCCCTCCCTGCACTCTTCCCGACCGCTGCGAGGCGGCAGTCCTCCGGCGGCACTTCCCGTCCTCCTGCACGCCACCCACCTTTTCGGCCTCGCCCTCGGTTCGCGTAGGGGCGCAACGGGGATTGCCTCACCGCGCGCCGCCGCCCGGACGACGGCGTAGGATCGTTCGGAGGA
>CALFNG010000153.1 GCA_937902985.1 uncultured Myxococcales bacterium | reverse complement strand
CGGAAGACCACGCTCTATCTCTTGGCCGTGCTCACGGTGTCCGGCTGCAAGGCGACGAGTTCCGGCGAAACAGCCGGGATGGGCCGCGTGACCGAAGCACCGACGACCGCCAACGGCGAAACCTCGGAGGCGGCGGTTCGAGCCAGTATGCACGGGCATGACAAGCACGGGGACGCGATGCGAGACGCGATGGTGCGCGGGGATCTCGACGGGGCGAAGGGCGAGGCCAAGCTCCTCGTGGAGCTGCGGGTCGCGGGGCCCACGAGCGGGCTCTTTCGCCATCTGCTCGGCGCGATGAAGGACGCAGCGGCGCAGGCCGCCGGTGCCAGCGACCTGAAGGGCGCAGGCCACGACGTCGCGATGGTCGCGAAGACGTGCGGCGATTGCCACCAGGTGTTCGGGCGTCCGGGGATGATCGTCGGCCAGCCGGCCGCACCGGCCTCCGGGGTCCGCGCGTCCATGCAGCGCCACCAGTGGGCCGCCAAGCAGCTATGGGAGGGGCTCGTCGTCCCCTCCGACGACGCGTGGAGCGCGGGTGCTCTTGCGCTGGCAGACGCTCCCCTCGCGCCGGAAGCGCTCACCCCCGGCAAGTCGCCGGTGCCGAGGGTCGGGGAGCTGGCCCAGACCGTTCACGATCTCGGCCGCAGGGCGGCCGCGGTCGAGCGTGTCGACGTGCGCGCCGACCTTTATGGTCAGATGCTGGGCACCTGCGCCGACTGTCACAAGTGGCTCGGCGGCGGACCGACCCCGCCGTGACAGACCCCACCGCACCGGCGGCCTGGCCCGCGCACGAGGCCATGCCACCCATCGGGGATCGGTTGTACCCGGCGCTCCGACCTGCGGCGAGTGCCATCAGGGGCTCGGCGGCGGACCCGACGGCGGGCCACGCTGACGGGCGGCCCAGACGGGGCACGCATCGTGCTCGAACCCCGTCATGGCATCTTCCCTCGAGCCTCTCCTCAGGCCGAAGTCCGTGGCGGTCGTCGGCGCTTCGCGGTCCCGCGCCCGGGTTGGCGGCGAAATCTTCAGCAACCTCCTTCGCCGACCCTTCGCCGGGTCGGTGTATCCGGTCAACGCCACGGCTGGCGAAGTGCAGGGAGTGCGCGCCTACGCAGATATCGCCGCGCTGCCCGAGGCAGTGGATCTCGCGATCGTCGCAGTGCCGGCTGCGGGCGTTGCGCGTGTCCTTGAACAGTGCGCCGCTGCCCGCACGAAGGCGGTCGTCGTCGTCAGCGAAGGCTTCGGCGAGTCCGGCCCGTCGGGGCAGCGGCTTCAGCACCAGCTGCTGGACGCGGCGAGGGCGGGGTCCCTGCGGATCGTTGGCCCGAACTGCCTCGGCGTCGTGAATACGGACCCCGAAGTCGCGCTGCACGCGGCGTTCGCGACCGACTGGCCCGCCGTCGGCAATGTCTCGGTGGCCTCTCAGTCGGGTGCGCTCGGGATTGCCCTTCTCGATGGATCGCGCGACGTCGGCATCGGGATCCGGCACTTCGTCAGCCTCGGCAACGAGGGCGACGTATCCGCCGAGGATCTCCTCGAGTACTGGGAGAACGACCCGGGCACACAGGTGGTCTTGCTCTACCTCGAGGAGATCGCGCACCCTCAGCGATTCCTGGAGATTGCCCGCCGAGTTACGCGGCGGAAGCCCGTCGTCGCGATCAAGAGTGGCCGGACGATCTCCGGGGCTCGCGCCGCGGGCTCGCACACCGGCGCGATCGCCACCAAGGACGTGCTGGTCGACGCATTGCTCGCTCAGGCGGGAGTCGTCCGTGTCGCGACCCTGGAGGAGTTGTTCGACGCGGCGGCGTTGCTGACGACGCGGCAAGGACTCGTCGGAAGACGCGTCGCCATCGTGACCAACGCGGGGGGGCCGGGAATCTTGACCGCCGACGCGTGCGAGGCGCGCGGCCTGGTCGTGCCTCCGTTCGAGCCGGGGACGGTGCAAGCGCTCGAGGCGAGGACGTCGATCACGGGCGCCGGGAACCCGCTCGATCTTCACGCGGGCACGTCGGCCGAGACGTTCGACGCGGCCATCGGAGTCGCCCTCGGCGATCCGGGAGTCGACGCCGTGATCGTCGAGTGCGTGCCGACCCCGTCGACCGACGTCCTGGACGTCGCCAAGGTGATCGCGGCGACGCGCCGCTACGCGGCCAAACCCATCGTCGCTTGCCTCCTCGGAAAGCGAGACGTGGCGGCGGGGCGCGCGATCCTCGCGAAGGCCGGAGTGCCTTGCTATGCGCTCCCGGAGTCGGCCGCGTCGGCGCTGCGCGCGGCAGCCCAATACGCGGACGCGTTCCGGTCGAGCGAGGCGGATGAAGCGAGGCCGCGACGGAGCGAGACGCCCGTCACGCGGCCGCCGAAGCTCGCGGATGGCGGGGACCGCTGGCTCGACGCCGCGGAGACGGCGGACCTCCTTCACGCGTTCGGAATTCACGGCTTGCAGTCCGTGTGCGTGCCGGACGCCCAGGCCGCCGTGCAGGCCGCGGAGATGGTCGGCTGGCCCGTCGCCTTGAAGATCGTATCGCGAGCCGTGGTCCACAAGAGCGACGTGGGAGGCGTACTCCTCGGACTGTCGAATCCCGTCGCAATCCGCGAGGGAGTCGCCACGCTGCGGCGCCGCATGGCGGCCGCCGGCCACGGAGCCGAGCTCGAGGGAATCCTCGTCCAGCCCATGGCTCCCCGCGGCGTCGAGATGTTCCTTGGCGCGACGCGCGATCCGGCCTTCGGCGTCGCCGTCGCATTCGGCACGGGGGGTGTTCAGTTCGAGCTCTGGCACGACGTCACGCTGCGCCTGGGACGGCTGTCGCACCGCGATGCCTTCGCCATGATCGAAGCGATCCGCGGCCGCCGTCTCCTGGACGGGTTCCGGGGGGCGCCCGCCGGAGACCGGGCCGCGCTCGCCGACGCCATCGTGCAGGTGTCGCGTTTGATGGAAGCCGCTCCGGACGTCGTCGAGCTCGACCTGAACCCGCTCCTGGCCCTCGAACCGGGCCGAGGCGCGGTCGTGATCGACGCTCGCGTTCGCGTCCGCGGCACCGGCTCCGTCTCAGCAGGGGCTTCCGGTGGCTAGCCCGCGACCTCCCCGCCGCTCAGGTGGCGCCGGGAGGGGGCCGGTGGTCGAGATGCGTTTGCAAGCGGACGGCCACCGCGTCGCGTACGTCGGGATCTCCGATCCGAGCAGCACGGAACCGAAGACCGCGAAAGGCGAGGACGCGCATCAACGCGGGGTCTTCGTGCATGGGCCGCGACGCATACGCAAGCAGACGGGCGCGTACGCCCGTAGATGCCTCGGCCCACAGAACATCGTCGCGCTCGCCGCGATGGCTCGTCAGGAGGAGCAGGACTCCGGGCCCGTCCGGAGCGTGCTCGCAGCTCTCCGCGTCGAGCGGCCAGTCGTCGGTCCACGACGTGCCCGTGGCCGCATCCCAGTGCGGAAATGCGGCGGGGTGTCGCGCGGGCGCGTCGATCAGGGCGCGCAGCAAGTCCATCGTCGACAGCATGCCGACGGCGGCCCCGCTTCCGTCGACGACGACGAGGTGGTGTCGGTCGCCGCGCGCCATCCGCTCGGCGGCGGCCTCGATCGTCGACCCGATCGGGACGCAGTCCGCCGGTCGGCTCATGACCTCGCTGACGGACACGTCGAGATCCAGGCGATCGCGCAGAGAGATGACGCCCAGCGGGCTTCGCTTCTCGTCGAGGATCGGAGCGGCGCCGACGCCGAACGACCGCAAGATGGCGGCCGCCTCGGGCGCGAGAAGATCGGGGCGTACGCCGAGCAGCTCCTTGTTCATGATGTCTTCGACTGTACGGGGCATGCCCTCCCCCAACGCAAGGGCCGGGCCAGGCCTTTCCCATCAATCGAGCCGGGCGGCTGCGTGGCCCTCCCGATGCGTGCTTACGCGCCGCGCGATGCCCCGGATATTCAAGGCGTGCAACAGCATCGAGCTGCCGAAGACGAGCGCGTAACCGCCGAGGATCGAGATCAGAGCGATCGCTCCGAACGAGGGTCGGACGAGGGCGAAGAGGCCGAGCCCCACCGAGGCTCCACCCGCGACGGCGATCGGCAATACGCCCGTGAACTCCCGCCTCAAGCGAAGCGCCGCGAGCAGCTCGAGGAGGCCGGTCGCGAGCGCCCAGACCCCGACGATCACGACGACGACGTCCACCGCCATCCGGGTCCAGAGGAGTATCGCGAGGCCCACCCCGACGCCCGCGAAGCCCTCGAGCAGGACCACGCCGGTGTGCTCCCGGACGCGATACCCCGTGCCCATCACGATCGTGACGATCCCGTCGAGCAGCGCGTACGTGCCGAACATGAGCACGAGCGCGGCGATCGTCAGGCCAGGCCACAGCAGCGCGGCGAATCCAAAGAGCAGCGCGAGGGTGCCTCGCAGCGCCAGTGAGCCCGGGCGATTGACGAAGATCACGGTGACTCCGGAACCGCGACCATCTCGTCGATGTTCGGCTGCAACGTGATCTCGGTCCGCCGGTTCTTGCCCTTGCCCTCGGGCGTGTCGTTGGCGTCGACCGCGTCGAACTCACCGTAGCCGGCCGCCGAGAGCGCGGTCGGCTCGACGCCATGGCCGATGAGGAACGACGTCACCGCGAGCGCGCGCGCCGTCGAGAGGTCCCAGTTCGACTTGTACGGCGAGTGCTTGATCGGATCGGTGTCCGTGTGCCCGGCGACCTGGAAGTGACGTGCCTCGATCGTCGACAGCACGGCGGCGATCTGCGCGATGGCGCGCTCGCCGTCCGGCTTGAGCTCGGATCTCCCGGAGTCGAAGAGGACGTCGTTGGACAATCGCAGAACCATGCGGCCGTTGCGGAGCGTGATCGCGAGATCGCCGGCGTCGATCATGCTCTTGAACTTGAGCGCGAGGTCACGGTAGAGAGCGGCGCGCGATTCGGCGGCCCCCTGCGCCCGCCGGAGCTCTTCGAGGCGCCGCCGCGAGCTCTCGAGCGCGCTCTTCAGCGTTCCGTTGACCGCGAGCAGCGATTGCGCATCCTGACCGACCTTCGCCAGCTGCTTGGAGAGCTCGTCGTCGATGGCGGTCGCGTCGTCGAGCTCCTTCTGCATCGACGTACGGCCCATGTTCGCCGAGCGCTGCGTTCGCGCCAGCTCGCTCTTCGCCGCATCGGCGCTTCGCACGCACTCGTCGTAGCTGCCCTTCGAGACGCACCCGCTGGTGAACAGCGGGAGAAACAACGCGGCACTTAGCATCCAGCGAACTCGCATGATGACGACCTCCGCGCGGGCATTTGCAATCGGCCGGCCATCGCTCGATCCCCGAGCCGACGAGCCGCGTCGTTGGCCTGATCGTCGACATCGACGTGCTCCACCGCATCGCCGGATTCTGACCCGTACGGAAGACCGTGCATTGGAGTCGTGGCATCGCATGAATCGGACCAGACCGATTCCCCGCGGATCCGAACGGCGGGCGGGGTGCAGAGAATGCGCGTCCCGGCGAAACGGGCGTCAGTGGCGAGCAGCGCCACGAGCCCAGGGTTCTTCGCGAGGTGCGCGTCGTCGAGATTGACCGACAGGTGCCGTAGCGTCTTGGTGGGCTAGCGGGCGTGCACTTCGATCCATTGGAGCCCTCGGTCGACGACGGGCTCGAGCGCGAAGAGGATCGACGAGCTCCGTTCTTCGAGGGCGAGCGTCATGGGCGCGTACGCCGTCGTACCCACGCTTCCGAGGTAAGGCGCCGCTTCGACGGGAGCGACGGGCCGCGATGCCGTGGGAGACGAATCGTCGGCCGACGCGCGGCCGTTCGCCGCGAGCACCAAGGCCACCGCCGCCATCGTGGCGACCGCTCGCGAGTGCCGCAGGCAAACTTCGATGTTGCAGGGCATGACGTATCCCCTCGTCCGGCCCACTCGGCATGCGTCGTGCCGCGCTAGGTGCTGCAGCCTCGAGGCTTTCCCGGTTCGGCGTACGCGCGGAAATCGCGTGACCGCGCAGGTATTGCATCAAGGCCGGGCGCATCCCACGACAGCTTTCGAGCGCGCACGATTGCTGCAACCGAGGGCGACCGTGATTCCCCCTACGACGACCGATCGCGAAAGGCTCGAGGTTGTCATCGCGGAGGACGACCCGATGTCACGCGACGCGCTGTCGTGCGCGGTGGTGGCGCTCGGTCACCGTTGCCGGACCGCCGGGACCGGCGCCGAAGCGCTCGCAGAACATCGGAAGCGGCGCGCAGACGTCATCATCAGCGACTGGACGATGCCCGGCATAGACGGCATGGAGCTTTGCCGGCGGGTTCGTGGGCTCGACCGCGGTGCGTATACGTACCTGCTCTTCGTCAGCGCACACGCCCGGAAGCGCGACTTCGTCGAGGCGGTCCGCGCCGGCGCCGACGACTACTTGCCGAAGCCCGTCGACCTCGATGATCTCGAGGCGCGGCTCATCGCGGCGGGTCGTATCGTGTGGGCCTACCGACGGCTCGCAGAGCGCAACGTCACCCTCCGGCACGACAGCCAGGCATCGTTCCGCGAGGCTCGCCTCGATGCGCTAACGCAAGTGGCGAATCGACTTCAGCTGGACGAAGACATCGCGCTCTTGCAGGCCCAGATATATAGCACCCGGTGCTTTGTGACGATCGCGATGTGCGATCTCGACGCCTTCAAACGCTATAACGACCACTATGGTCACCCTGCGGGAGACGAGGCGCTCCGGCGCACCGCGCAGGCGATCCAGGGCGCACTTCGCCGCGCGGACCAGGTCTACCGGTACGGCGGCGAGGAGTTTCTCATCGTCGTACGAGACCTTCCCGCGGCGACGGCGGTCGCAGCCATGGAACGCGTGCGCTCGGCGGTCGAAGCGCTCGCCATCGCGCACGCCCCGGGCGGTCCCCATCCGTTTCTCACGGTGAGCATCGGAATGGCGCCGGTGGATACGGCCGGTGAACACGCCGTGCAGGAGGCGATCGAGCGTGCGGACGAGGCGCTCTATAGCGTCAAAGCGCGCGGAGGCAACTGTGTAGCGAGCGCGCCGGCGCGCGCTTGAGCAGGCGAATGGACCGGGCCAGTCCCTTGCAAGGGAACCCGTTGATCCCCATGCGGCCAATCACGATGCTTCTGCTGGCGTTCGTTGCTGCGTGCTCCTGGTCCGACGCGATTCCTCCAGTCGCGCCGCGACGGGGCGAGGCCATCCTCGCGGCACATCCTCTCGTCCACGCCAGGCTCAAGGCCGTGCCCCAGACCTCGTACGAGCTGACGGCTCTCCGCGCGGTCCCGAGTTCCGTCGCGGTCGAATTGATGAACACGGGCGACGAGACCGTCGTCTTGGGCACCGTCCGGCTCTCGTACTACGCGACCCGTGACGCCGTCGCGTTCCCGTGCAACGGCACCCCGTCGCCCCCGGACGGCGCGCGAGAGCCGACGTCGCTGCGTCCTCACGAGTCCTTCGCGTTCGAGCGCCAGGTCGACTGCCTCTTGCCGCTGCCAGGTCGATACGACATCCAGGTCTTCGTCGGATACGGGGACGACGAGGCGGCGCGCGACCTCGTCGGGTCCTTCTCGCTCACCGTGGTCGCCACCCCCCGTAGCCCGCAAGCCTATCCGTCCCGGCCGGGACTCTTCGCGGCGATGATTGGCCGCGAGGTGACGAGGCCGCTGTCGCCCGAAGCCTGGGCCCGCGGCGACTACCACGTGATCCTCGCAGTCACGAACGCGGGCCCCACGCCGGTCCCGGTGGGACGGGGGCACCTCGCGCTCGTCGTCAACAGACGCGGTTCACCGTTGCCTTGCTCGGGTGCGTCGGAGCCCGTGGTGTTCCCGGAGTTGTTGATGCCGGGCGCCACGGCGACCGCTACGGCGCCGCTGGCGTGTGCGCCTGCTCTGGAAGGAACTTACGAGATCGCGGGACGACTCGGACTTGAAGGCTCCCCGGAAGAGCTCGAGGTCGGACGCTTCGGGCTCGAAGTTACCCGCGATCCCCTTCGGTTCGTTCCCATGCCGTGGCCGCTGATGCTGGGCCGACCCTATTATAGTACCTCGCCCCTTTGAATTCGACAGGTCGAATAAGTCCCCGCCCCTGGGAGGGGGGAGTGCATGAAGGTGTGGTGGGACTTCCCAAGCTCCGCTCGGGGTGCGCCAAACGTCGTCGAGCGCACTCTCGGCACGCGCGCGAAGGACCGAACGGTCGTACGATTCGCTCAGCAGATCCGCGGTCACGGCCTCGGAAGGGCAGCTTGCTCGGATAGGGTGTTCGCTATGGCAAGGCGTGGACGACGGCCACGTCGAACTCGGCTCCGACCCCGTGGCAGGTCTCGCAGCTCTCGGCGAAACCGCTCGGGTTCGAGAGCGTCAGCGGCGCGGACGCGCCAGCGTTGAGGGTCTGCAATCGGGTATGCGCGTAGGTCGAGGGCGAGTCGTGGCAGGCGGTGCAAGCTGCCGCGATCGGCCCCGTGTACGTCGTGGTCGTCGTGTCGTTGGCGGCCGTGGTGCAGGGCGAGGCGTTGCAGATGACCAGCTTGCTCTGGGTCGCCTGGGCCGTCGGCTCCGCCATAGGGAGGACGTTCCCGCCCGCCGCGTGGCAGTGCTGGCAGTTCTTCAGCGTGTCCGGGTAGCGCACCGTGTTCGTGAAGTCGCCGTTGGCGTACCAGCTCGTGTTGCCTGGCGAGCGGCCGGGGCTGTTGCCCGGCACAGCCTGCCCGAGGTGGATATCGTGAATGAAGACCTTCAGGTCCACCGAGTTCTCGGGAACCGTTTGGCCCACCGTCTGAAGGTTGCCCGGGATGCCTTCGTCGGCCTGGCTCGGCTGATGGCACAGCTGGCAGAGCTGCGTGTTATTGCGTGTTCCGCCGTGGCCTGGGATGGCCTCGTGGCACGAATTGCAGTTGGAGGTCGTGACGCTCGCTCGAGGCGACGCGCCGACGGTGTTGTCCTTGGCGTTGAAGTACACGACCGGGTTGGGCGCCACATACCGAGGCGCCGTGCCCGTGACGACGACGGCCTGCGCGGTTCCTTGCATGCCGACGCCCCAGGTGCCCGTCAAACCTGTGACGGTGTCGAAGTCGTGTTCGGTCGTCGTGAACGTGTAGAGCTTCGTCGTCGTGTCCTGCGTCAGCGTTCCGGCGGTCGCCCCTCCGGAGCCCGAGAACACGGCGAACGAGTTGTTCTTGTTGTGGCCATAGTCGAAGTCACTCGTCGGGCCGCCGAGGATGATCGACAGGGCGCCCTTGCCGCCGAGAAGCGACGTGTCGCCGTGCGTCGTCACCGGGGGAGCTTGAGTGTTGTCGGTCACCGCGAGATCGAAGACCATGACGAGCTGATGGGTCGTGGGGTCGATCGCCGCGCGGTTGATCGCGAGGGCGACCGACTTGTTCGCGAAGTGGTGCACCCTCGTCAGGTCGCCCACCTTGCCTGGACCGTGGCAGTCGAGGCACGCGGTGTCCGTGCTCTCCGGCCCGACGGCGTGCGGCTTCCACAGGGCCGACGGCGGGTTGGTCGGCGCGGTGGTCGTGAAGTAGGTACGATCGTGGCACGTCGTGCACGCGGCCCGGGTCGGCGTCTGGGAGACGGCGACGTCCTTGGCGCCGCCGTGGCACTTGGCGCAGTTGCCGGGGTCCTGCGGGTAGACGACGGTCGAGTAGTCCGTCGAGTCGATCCTGTAGGGGTAGAGCGGCGTGCCGGCGTCCGTCCGCTCCGCGTAGCTCGGCAGAGTCCATGCTGTGGTGAGCGGCGCGGCGCCGCCGAAGGGTGCATTGCCGGCGTGGATCTTGTGAATCATCGAGCCGAGACTGATCGTGTTCCCGCTCGCGAGGTTCGTCGTCGTCGGATTGTGGCAGAGGCTGCAGAGCAAGATGTCGTGCCGCGCGGCATGCGCGCCGTTCTCGGCCCTACCGTGGTGTCCCAGATCGCCATGGCACCCGTCGCAGTTGCCGGCGAGCACGATCTCGCGCGTGACGGTCACTGCGCCGCCCGCGGGAAGGAAGTTGAACTCCGCGTTCGCGGGGTAATACTGCGGCACGCTCCCCGGCACGGTCCGCAAGGCCATCGCGCCGACCGTGTGCGTCTTGCCGGCGTTCGCCGGTGCGACGTCCATCTTCGTCTTGAACGTGTACGTGTACCACCCGGCACCTTTTGCCGACGACGCGAACGCGCCCCCGCTGTCGGCCGCCGCCTTGAACGCCGTGCCGGCGTCGATCGAGCCGCCGGACACGGCGGCGAACGTGTACGGTGTGTAGTCGCCCGGGCCTCCGCTGGCGGTCTGATCGAGCCACGCCAAGACGAACGAGATCGTGACCTGGTCGGCGACGAAGAGCACGCCGCCATCGGTTGCTGCTCCGCCGTCGGTGTAGGTCCCGATCCGACCGTCGGATGTGATCGGCAAGGGCACGGGCACCTTGCTCTTGTCGGTGAGCTGGAACGTGACCGTCGCGGTCTGGGTCGCGTCGATGCTCGCCGAGTCAATGGTGAGCGCGAGGTCGAGCGCGGGATTGTAAACGGAGATCGCGACGCCCGCGTCGCTCGGGCCTCCTGCGGGTCCGGGAGAGCCCGCTTCGCCCGCGGCGCCCTGAGGTCCCTCGGTCCCAGGAGGGCCGGCCTCCCCAGGCGCACCAGTGGCCCCGGGCGTGCCGTTGTCGCCGCCCGAGCAGCCCACGCTCATCGCGACGGCAAGGAGCGTCGCGCCGAGCGCAAATCCCCATTTTGTTGAATGCATATTCGCCCACTCTCCCGAGTTACGGAGTCACCCTGCCGTTCACTCCGCTCGAAGCGACCGAAGACGCATCCAGCCGATTCACCCTGCGAGCAAGAGCGATGCCGGGATGCGTTACGGGATCCGTCGGCGATGCCTCGCCCTAGACCACGCCGGGGTCGTCCAGAGAAAGCCGCGGCAGCAACCGAATCTCATGATCGGCGCGGCGCGGCCGCACCCGCGGTCTCCATTCGTCGACGTGGCCGGGATGCTCCGATCGCTGCACTAACGCCTCGGTCCGAGCGGGCGCGGGAGCGCGGCTCGTCGCGGGCCTCACGGAGCGCACGGGCGCTCGCCGAGCGAGGGCACGTCGAGGCCCGGCGTACGTTCATGCACGCGTACGGCATGCGAAAGAGGGGGTAGCTGAGACCATCGGCCAGGAGATCGAGGGCCACCCCCTCAGCCGACCAGTATCCGTTGGGCGTGCCCGGATTGCACAGCATCCACCGTCCGACGAGGAGCGACTGCAGGTCGGCCTCCGACGAGTAGGCGTGGCCTGACTGGCTGCTGGCCATGCACGCGTCCTGCGGCGCTTCGTAAGGGGGGAGCTGGTCGGATCGAGCTGGATCCAGGCCTGCGATGCCGTGTTCATCGCCGTGAGGTCGGCGTTGTGCCGCGCGTACCAGATGGGGAGCTTGTCGTTCGTCAATGCGCCGGCGTTCGTGAGCCACTGGTGCAGGGCGGCGCCCTGGGGGAACGGCATGCCGTTCGGGCGCGTCTGGACGACGTCGCCGTAGACGAACCCCATGTCGCCTTGCGGGCCGACCGTGAGGGACTTGCCGGCCACGCCGTCGGGCGACCACTGGGCCAGCGGCGGGGTGACCATCGCGAACGGGCCCGTGGGGGATGCCCCAGAGCCTGTTGAATTCGTGAAGTAGCGGCGGCTCCTCGCCGGCCTGAGAATCAGGTCTGCCAGGACTTTGAGCCCCAAGGGGCACAGGAGCCGCCATGAAGAAGAGAGCCGCAGTCAAGGGACAGAAGCAACAAGAGAATCCGGTCGCGATGAGCACGGCGATGCAGCAGCTGATGCTGCCGCTGCTGTTGGCGATGGATGCGACGAAGAA
>CALFNG010000152.1 GCA_937902985.1 uncultured Myxococcales bacterium | reverse complement strand
GGTGTCGTGGATTAGGTTCATCAAAATGAAATGGCCAAATTCGTGGGTGCCGACCTCGCGGTGAGTGTAGGGTGGATAGGAGTCATCGATCGAGCCGTCCGGCAGCACGATGTCGTTGTTGGCCAATGTCGACACGACGAAGGACGCCCCGAGCGTGAGAGGGCCTGCAAGCGGCGTGGCCAGCAGAAGCCCCTGGGCGCCGCTCGAGATCTGGTCGAGCGCGGTCGAGTAACCCAGATTGTTGATGTAAGGCGACAGCAAGTTGAAATTGTCGAGGTCGCTCTGGTTCCGGAAGTGAAGCGCGAACGTGAAGGCGCGCTCGTTGTTGAACGAGCCTACGGTGTTCGCGGAGCTCCCGACGAGAGCGTGAGCCGTTGCCGTCGTGTACCCGAGCACGTCGCGGCTGTACTTGAACGCGTCGGTCATCCCGTACATCGCGCTCAGCTGGGGGCTGCTCATCGTCACCTGGAACTGCTGATTTTGCGAGAAGTCCGGGACGTTCACGACGTTCGTGAAGACGTCGGTGGCGAGCCCTACGGCGAGTCGGTCGAAGCCCTGGAGGTTGCACACGTCGTCGGGCAAGAGAAAGCTCGTCGCCCACGCCGCGTCGTTCTGCAAGGTGACGCAAAACCCCGCGCCGCCGATTGTGCCGGGATCGTGGCTGGCGGGCCTGATAGAGACAAACCCGCCGTCGTTCGTGTGCGAGCTGAAGGTCTCGGGAATGAGACCATAGAGGTTCTCGAGGAGCGTGACCTTCAGGCCGCCGGCTCCCAGCGGTTGGCCAGCCAGCTGTCCCCATCCTCGGATCGCCATGGGCAACGAGAAGGGGGTGCCCGAGTTTCCGACGTTGAGCGTCATGTTGTAGTTGATGCGGCCCGCGAAGAGCGCGTCGAGATCACCGAGCGCCGTCGTGACGATGCCCTGGACAGCGACAACGGCCTTGAGCGCAAACGTCACGAGATCCTGGAGTACGACCGACACCGCGCTGCCCTGGAGTTGCATCGCGCTTTGCGATATCGGGCCGCCCTCGTAGTCCAGGTAGCGAAAGCCCGATTGTTTCAGCTGCTGAAAATCGATGGGTGTCGTGCTCCTCAAGATGACGGCTTTGAAGAGCGGGTCACCGGGCTTGATATTGTTCCGTTGCTGGAAAGCAGTGTTCTGAACGTTCAGAATCGTGTTGTACACCTGACCCGGGATGATGACCGGCACGAAAGCCCCGATTCCGTCGCCGGGATTCGAGAACTCGACGCATTGTCCGGCGAACGGCTCAAGCTCGCTGTTATAGAGCGGTCTCGACAGAATGTGCACGTACATCTGCCGGAGGCGCAGCAAGTCCTTGGTGTCGTGCAGGTAGACCCAGCCGTAGTATAGATTCGGCGTTTTTCCGTCGGCGGCCATTTCCGCTACAGTCGGCGCCGGTTTGCTCGGGTCGGGCCAGTGGAACGAGTCAAGCATCTGGCGCGTCTGCAGAGGCGTCAGTAGATCCACCTTGGTGTTGCACGCGCGGTCGTCGAGCGATAGATCCACGGTCACGGGCCAACCGGGAACCGGTTGCGTGGACATGAAAAAGTTCGTTCCACACCTCAGCGCCGTGACCGGTTGCCCGTCGCTGCAACTGACGAACGTCGCGGTCCGTCCGGCCTCGAGGTCTTCCACGGTCGTCGGAGTCGCGGAGGCCGAGCCGCCCTGAAATGTGCAGGTGACGACGGGGCCGGTGCAGCTCGTGTACGTCACCGTGGCAGTCCCGTTCGCCAGGACGCCGCCCACGTCGAACGATTTCGGAAGGTGAAATGGTACGGGCGCCTTCGGCGTGATCGTTGCCGTCGTCGTTTGAGGAATGCCGGGGTCGCCTGCGCCCCCCGGATCGTTCGGTTGATTCGAAAGGTGGAAGCTGATTGCGGAAGGCGGGAGCGTGCCGGTCGTCACCTTTCCTCCTCCGGCCCCCGTGCCGCCCGACGTGCCCCCGCTTCCCGGCGTACCAGTACCGTTGGTTCCGCCGTTGGCAGCCCAGCCGCCCGGGGGAACCGGAAAGCCCGGCACGGAGCTCCAGTCGAAGTTCGAAGGCTTGATCGTTTCCCCCGGGTCGACGACGATCGAATTGCCATAGACGGTCGCGTTATTGCCGGCGGCCTTCTTGACCGGGTCGAGCACCCACAGCGCGTCTTCCATGTGAAGGAGCGGCGCGTAGGGAGCGATGAAGACGCCGTTGAACGGCGCTTCAAGGTCGACTTCGCAGATTCCCAGGAAACCCATGAAGAGCTGCGGGACGCTCGCGTCCAGGGCCTTTTCGTTTCCTCGAAAGATGAGCGTCGTCGTCGCGTAGAGGAAGACGGGGCCGTGGCTGCTGTCCACGTAGAGGTTCGCGCCCGGCTCGAGGTCCAGGCTCTGAAAGAAGTACGTCCCGCTGTGCAGGTACAAGCTCGACCCGGGGCTCACGAGGACGGCGTCGTACGTGCCGGGAGTCGGCGCCGCCGTCGCTTTGCCAAGGAGAGCGATGGAGCCTTGGGAGTTGCCCGGATTCGTGACCGGCTAGGTGGTCGTGTACGGCTGTACCGTCGGCGAGAGGAAGGTCTGCGTCCCGTTGACTTGTCCGAGCGGAACGATCAGCCCGCCGGCCTTGATGTTTCCGTTCACGACGGCTGTCGCGTCCACCTGGACGTTGCCGGAGGCCGTGATCGCCGCCGCGGTGCCGAAGCCTCCGACCTCGACGGTCCCTCCAGCGCTGGCTGTGGGCCCCAGAACGTTATCGCCTGGGCCGAGCGCGATCGGCCCACTCGCCCCGACGGTGGTGTCGACGATGGACGTGCCGGTCGGCAGGGTCACGTTGATGTTGTAGGTGACGGGCAGACTCAAGGCCTCGGCCCTGGTGGCGGAGAGCTCGGGTTCCGCCGACCGGTCGCTGGCGGTCCCGCAGGCGATCAGCCCGACGAGTCCCAGAAATGCCGCGCTGCGTCTCAGGTGTCTCGAAGTGGACTTCGCCATGGATCTCTCCTCCGGATGCGTCGCGTAGATGCGTCGCGATTCGCGCCGGCGGGTGGCCACTGAGCACGGGGTGTGCCGGTCGCTAGAGGTCCAGGAAGCCCGCGCCAGGCGAGATCCGAGCAGGGATCGAATGGCGGGTGTTACCCGAGGTCATGGCACGCACGTCGAGGTGTCACTCGAAAACGTGACACCGGCGGCCACGAGCGAATCCGCGTTCGCTCAATTCCGAAACACGTTCGGGTCGACGCTGAATCGCTTGCACCACCGGTGGATCTGCGTTCGCGGCTTGCCCATCGCCCGCGCCACGTCCGTGACGTTCCCCTGGCACTTCGACAGGTGCTCGAGCAAATCGAGTCTGAGACGCTCGTCCCGTTCGCCCAGCAGTGCACTGGAAGCGCGGTTCGGGGGCAAGAGCGATTGAAGGATTGCGGCGACCTTCGGCGGAAGCTCCGGCGCGTCGATTGGACGTCCGCGCCGGAGCGCGACGCACGTCGCCAGGCACTGCTCCAATTCGCGCACGTTCGACGGCCACCCGTACGTCAAGAGGGCGCGGCCCACACGCGGCGTGAATGCAATCGCGCCGACGTCCGCGGTGAGCTTGCGCAGCAACGCGGCCACGAGGATCCCGAGGTCGTCGCGCCGTTCGCGCAGCGGAGGGAGCTCGATGATGCACGCCGCGACGCGCGCGTAGAGGTCTTTTCGAAACTCGCCGCGCTCGACGAGGGCTTCGAGGGGCTGGTGCGTGGCAGCCAGGACTCGCACGTCGACCGCGACCGGACGCGTTGCGCCGACAGGGACGACTTCGTGCTCTTGGAGGACGCGGAGAAGAGCGGCCTGCGAGGACTTCGGCAAGTCCGCGATCTCGTCGAGGAAGAGCGTTCCTTGGTGCGCCGCCCGCACCAGGCCCACTTCGTCGCGCACGGCGCCGGAAAATGCACCCCTCACGTGGCCGAAAAGTTGGCTCTCGACGAGCGGGGCGGGCAGGGCGCCGCAATTGACAGCCACGAACGCGCCGGGGCGGGCCATCTGCGCGTGAAGGTGCCGCGCGAGGACTTCTTTGCCCGTCCCAGATTCTCCGACGATCAGCGCCGGTACGCCGCCGCCGACGAGGCGCGTGACCCGTTCGATCTCGGTGCCGAACGTGCCGTCGAGCGTGGTGAACGCATCCAAGACTTCCCAGCTATCGAGATCGACGGGGGCGTCTGCGGGTAGCGCAAACGACGCGACGCGCAGGAACGTATGCCCGACCTCGAAGATGGCCTCGGGGCTGAGCGCGAGACGCGTCACCCGTTCGCCGTCGACGAACGTGCCGTTCGTGCTGCCGAGATCTTCGATGGCCCAGGAGAAACCCATCCGAATGAGGCGCGCTTGCGCCATCGACAGGGATCGTCCAGGAATGCGGACGTCGAGCGTCTGCACGGGACCGTCCCGGCGCGTGGCGCCTCGGGCGTCTCCGCGGCCGATCGTCACCCGCTCGATACCGGCGAGGCTGAACCGCGCGCCGCCCGCGAGCGGACGGTCGCACTCGAGCGCGACCACCAGATGCTGGCCGAGCGGACCCGCAGGGTGGAGCCGCGGACCCTCCGAGTCGTCGTGCGTGTCGACCACGATGGGCGAATGATTCACCGCGCGACGAAAATTCGCAATCGGCCGTTGCCGACCCCATCGCGATGGGGTATCAAAAAAGCCAATCGACGGCCATCGGGGGTCGGGCATGACGGCGGTTTCAGCGGCTTGTCACAGTCACGATGGATGGTTGCGCGTGGGTCAAACCGAGGCGCCGGCATGAGGCGCCTGTATTTGCCGGCCGGCTCGAGGGTGGCTCGGTACGAGCTGGTCCGCCCGATTGGCAGCGGCGGGAACGGCGTCGTGTATGAAGCCATCGACGCGTCCCTGGGTCGACGCGTGGCGGTCAAAGTGTGTCCGATGCCGGGGAACGGTGTCCTTGCCCGGCGCGACCAGGAGCGGTTCTTTCGTGAGGCGCGGGCCGCTGCGCAGGTGCGCCATCCGAATGTCGTCACGGTCTTCGACTTCGGCGTGGAAGGGGACCTGGCATTCCTGGTGATGGAACTCGTCGAGGGTGAGACGCTCGCGGATCTCCTACGGCGCGAGCGACGCCTCGAGGTCTCTCGCGCGCTCGACATCTTGCTGCCGATTCTGTCGGCGGTCGCGGAGCTGCACGCGCACGGGGTCGTCCACCGCGACATCAAGCCCGCGAATATCCTCCTGGAGCGAGGCGACAGCCCGTGCGCGAAGCTCGTCGACTTCGGCATCTCGCGGTTCATCGACGAGCCGTCCACGCTGACCGAGTCGGGGATGACCGTCGGTACGCCCGAGTACATGGCGCCCGAAGCGACGCGCGGCTCGCAGGTGGCCACAGAGCGGAGCGACCAGTACGCGCTCGGGGTCGTGCTCTACGAGTGCGCGACGGGCACGAAGCCATTTCGCGGCGCGACGAGCTACGACGTGATGGACGCGGTGGTTCGTGGGGAGCTCGTGCCGCCATCCGTGCTCGAGCCGTCCCTGCCCGACGCGTTCGACCGGATCGTCCTTCACGCCATGCACCGGGAGCCGCACGAGCGTTTCGGTTCGGTCGACGACCTCGCCGGAGCGCTGCTTCCGTTTGCGGTCGGCACCACGCTGGCGCGGTGGAATCGTCTCGCAACGACGCCGGGACCGGGTCGTTCGGCGCCGGCGAAGGATCGCGGGTCAGCAACGGCGGCGTGCACGCTCCTGGTGCACGACGGCATCGCCGTTGCACTTAGGGGGGACGTGTTCATTGCTCTGTGGAAGGCTCCGGCGAGTATGGCGAGGATCAAATGGCAGTTCGACGTCGTGGACCGGTTCGCGTCCGAGCGACCGGGTGGCGTAGTGGCGCTCATCATCGTGTTGCCGTCGTCGTCGCCTCCCGACGGCGCGACCGCTATCGAGATCATGAAGCGTATTCGGAGGGTTGGAACTGCGACGCGTCGGCAGGCGACTGTCGCGGTAGGCGGAGGTGTCTGGCAGGAAGTGGTGAAAGGCGTGCACCGTGCCATGGGGCGCCGAATGGGTCCCAGATTGGGGCGTCTGACAATCTCTGGAACACTGGAAGGGGGCATCGCTCGGCTCCTTGAAATGAAGAGCTCCCTAACACCGACGTTCGCTGAGCTTCGCGGCGAAGTTCTCGCGCTTCACGAGGCACTCGACGTCGTCCAGCCTGACATCGTCGCCGACCTGGCGAGCTAGCGACCTCGGTGAATCTCGGAGGCCGCGAGAAGCATTCGAGCTGCCGGCGACTGGGTCGAACCCGTGCCGCGGGAGAGCGTTCCGAGTCGATTCGTGGAGATGGGTTCCCCATGGCGGGCGTGGCCGATGACCACTATGATCGCGCCTCGTGGAGAGCATTTCCGTTGACCTAGCCCGCGTCTCGGCCGAACTCGACTTGGAGCGGCGGCTGCGCGACGTCCCCAGCGAGGCTCACACGCGCGGGATCTTCTTCAACATGCTGCGCGAGGATCTCGATCGGCGGATGCTGCTGGGCGTTCCGGAGGCACAACGGCTCTTGAGAAGCCCCCGCAAGAGTTACCGATCCTATCCAACGCGCGATTGGATTGAGGCCTTTGCTCTCTGCGGAGCGCTCGTCGACATCGATGCGCGTGAAGGGATGCGCAAGGTCTTTCTCGGCGGGTCGGAGTACTTCGCGAGCACGTGGTATGGCGCCGCATTTGCCCGCTTTCTGAAGCCAGATCCCGCCGCGGCGCTTGCTTGGATCGAGCGATCCCGCGAGCACTTCGTAAACTATGGCAGGTGGCGCCTCGAGCGGCGCGGCCCGGAGCACGCGGTTTTGCACATGTTCGACGAGTACATGTGGATCGACGCGGCGCACAAGGGGGGATGTGAAGGGCTCCTCATCGCGTGCGGCGTGACAGGTGAGGTCAACGCCGAATTGGACGACCCGTACAACGGGCGGCTCGATATTCGCTGGAAGCTCGGGAACCAGTGACCCACCTTGGAGAGGTTTCACAGTTTCCCATGGACCTCAAGCTCGATGAGCGACTTCGAGAGGTACCCGAATCAGCGCGAGTTCGCGGGATCTTTTTCCGGCTTCTGGAGCAAGATCTCGCAAAGCGAGGGCTCAAGGAGCGATCGACCTGGGAATGGGAAGGCGTCCTCGGAGAGCAGCCACGTAGCTATCGACTCTATTCTCTGCGTCCTCTCTTGCTCGCGTATGCGTCCGCTGGGGAGCTCGTCGGGCCCGAGCGAAGCGAAGGGCTTCGCAACGTCTTTCGCGGCGTCTGCGTTCCGTATTCCGAGTCATGGTTCGGGCACGGTCTGAAGAGGTTCCTGCAGCCAGATTTAATGCGAGCGCTCCAGTGGGTCGAGAAGTGCCGGGAGCATTTTTGCGACTACGGCCGGTGGCGCCTCCAGTCCGAGGGATCCGGTCGCGCGACGTTGCACATGGTCGACGAATACCTGTGGATCGAGTCGGCGCATCGCGGAGGCTGCGAGGGCCTCCTCGATGCGTGCGGGGTCTCGGGCGAGGTAACCGTGGAACTCGATAGCCCGTTCGCCGGTCGTCTCCGCATCCGCTGGACCTGAGGTCAGCTTTCCGTCCTCGTCAGCCAGGCAGCGTTCTCCGTCGAGCGGGTCTCCAGACCGATGGCGTCGCGAGTTCTCGCAGATGGCAAGAAGAGGCGGACCATGCTGCCGGTCGACCCGGAGTCTACGAGCACGTCGCCACCGACTCGACGGACCCGATCGCGAAGCCCCGGGATTCCCTTCCGGTGCGCCGATTCGCCGAATTGTACTCCAAGTACGTCGGGTCGAAGGTCGGTCGTGATCTCCTGGCCGTCGTCGTGAACCTCCAGGATGACGGCGTCCTCCTCGTCGAAGACGCGAACCACGATCGAGCCCTTGCCTCGTGCCGCGGCGCGGATGGAGTCGAGCGCATTCGACAGCAGGACTCCGACCGCCACGACGAGCGTCGTCTGGGAAGCCGCCGCGATGCACTCGGGGTCCGCCTGGACGCTGATCTCAGCCCAGGGGTCAATGACCGGTCGCATGAGATCTACGATGTCCGCCAGCAGGGCCCCCACGGCGATTGCGCTCCCGGTGGCGCCAGACTTGGTGAGATCGCGCAGCAGCCGCACGAGCGACTCGGCTCGCCCGATCGATGCTCGAAGTCGCCGCAGAACCCCCTGGAGCTCCGGGGCGGTTGGCGCGGTGAGACGGCGTGCGATGAGGGTGCGCAGCTGCTCGGACGGGGCAACGAGCGCAGTCCATGCGACGAACTGAGCGTCGACCTCGATGAGGCAGTTCATTGCATCGGCCACCGCAGCGCAGTCGACAGCGGCCAGCGTGAGGGGCGTCTCGAGGCGCTCGCCGAAGGCGGCACCGAGCTCGGCAAACGCGGTCGCATCGTCTTGATCCAGAAGGGCGTGCCGGTACTCTGGGGACGCGCGCACGGCGGCGCGCGCGCCGGCGCGGGAGATCGCATGCGCGAGCGTCTCTCCGGTCACCTCACCGCCCCGCAGCACTTCGTCGACCCCCAGACCGAGCGCCTGCCCCGCTTCCCGATCGGAGCCGACGATGCATACGACTGGACCCCGGGAGACGGCGCCGAGTACGTGCCGCACCAAACCGCTGGGCGTGACGCGGACGACCTGAGCGCCGTGGAGCGTCGGTGCTTCCTCCAGGGGCGCGCGATCGGACTCGATCGCACACGTCCAAAAGATGATCGGGGACGCCATCCGAGGCTCAGGCTAGCGACGTATCCGATGGGGGGCCAGGGGTTTCTTTGCCCGACAAGGTCACCTTGCTTCAGCTGAATGGCCATTGTCGTTCGGCCACTTCAGCAGCGCGGCGTAACGCGTCAGGCCGGCCCCATGGGCGTACAGAACGACGTTCGAGCCGCCCCGTAGCATTCCCAGCCGACGCGCCTCGAGGAGGTTGGCGACGATGGCGGCCCCGCCCAAGTGTGCGTACTCGGAGTGCGTCGACGGAACACGCCTCAGGTCTATTCCGAGCCCGTCGGCCACGGCGGCCTGATACCAGGCTACTGGCTGAATCATGGACAGGACATCGATAGCATTGCAGGAAAGTTCGGCGGCGGAGCACAATTCCCGGATCGTCTCGATGGGATAAGTCAAAACGCTCCGGACGAGTCGTCTCGCGGCTACGGGGTCGTCGGTACCAGGCACAACTGGACCGCTCCCGTCTCTCCACCACGTCGCGCCGGGGGTCGTATGGAATTCGAGTGTGACCGCGCGTCGTAGAGCCCCGTCGCCGCCGCGCACGAGATGCGTGAGGCCGCTGCCCTCGGGAACCTGGCCAACGACGAACGCGCCGGAGCCATCGCCGAAGATCGGTGAAGACGGCAGCGACATGTCATTGACCCGATTGATCTGGTGCGATTGCACGCAGAGCACGAAACGCGCGCGGCCCGCCTCGACGATTCCGGCGGCGAGGTCGAGTTGCGCCACGGAAGAGGAGCAATACCCTTCGACTCCGATCCCCGGCGCGCGCACGCAGCCGACGATGTCCTGGATCGCCGGCCCATTCGAGGGAACGAGCGCGTCCTGAATCAAGGCGCTCGACAGGATTAGGTCGATGTCGCGCGGTTCGATGTTCGCGTCGGCGAGGGCTGCGCGGCATGCGCGGGCGTCGCCCTCGATGGTCGGCACGTTGGGGTCCGCGATCCGCCGAAACTTGGCGCCCTTGAAGGGGTCCGCTTCGTGGGGACCGGCATGTCGAACGAAGAGTTCGTTGTATGGTCGCTCGTCGTCCGTGGCCTCGATCTGCGTGAAATCGCGCTCGAGGCGACTCGCGATGTGTTTTCGATGTGCCCGGACGAACGCGTCGCCCCATGCGTCGTTGCCTCGAACCACCTCGGGAACCCAGAGACCCATACCCACGATACCAGCGCGTGTCACGGGAGGACCTCCACAGCACAGTCCTTGAGCGCTGCGCTCCGAGACTCGACGCTCAACGCGAGTGACGGGTCGATTCGAATGTCGAGCACGACGGGCCTGCCGAGGCCTGCCAAGGCGCGCAACCGTTCGCGATCGAGATCCTCGGGGCGCTCGATGCGCACCCCGACGGCGCCGAAGCTGCGGGCGACGCCTGCGAGATCGGCGACGTGCGAGGGCATTCCTTGAGGGGCCCGTCCGTAGACGGAGCTGAATCCGTGGTTGACCATATTCCACCGTCCGTCGTTGATGATGACAAGGATCACATCGATGCCGTGCTCCACGCAGGTGAGTACCTCTCCAGCGTGCATGGCAAACCCGCCGTCTCCGCAGACGCCGATGACGGTGCGCTGTTTCTGTGCGGCGCGAGCGCCGATTGCCAAACCGATGCCGCTTCCCATCGACGCAAATCCCATCATGGTTCGAAATTGCTCGGGCTCGTCGATGCGTAGATAGTGGATGGCGTAGCCGCAATGCTCCCCTTGATCCGTCGCCCAGAATGCATTCGGATACGCGTCTTGCAGTGCGGCGAATACGCGTCCTGGTTTCAGCGGGACGTCGCTGGACGTGACGGAGTCTTCGGCCGTGTACCGGATCCCCGCTGCTTCGCGCAGGGGAGGCGGCCCACCCGAGGCGGGTGTGCCACTCGAGCCTCCCGCCAGCATCGCGTGGAGCACGGTCCGGGCGTCGCCCACGATCCCGGCCGTCACCGGATATGTGCGACCGATGAGCCAGGGGTCGCGATCGATCTGAAAGGTTGCCTCCGATCCGACCAACGGCAGACTCCAGCTTCCGGTCGCCATATCGCCGAGGCGTGAGCCGACGATGCAGACGACGTCCGGGCCGGCCGCGAGATAGGCGCGCACCGATGGGTGGCCGCCGAAGCCCGTCACTCCGAGGTGAAGGGGGTGCCGCTCTGGAAACACGCCCTTTCCATGCCCGGTGGTCGTTACCGGGCTCGCCGCATACTCTGCGAGTTGTCGAAGTTCTTTGGCGGCGCTCCTGGCGCCGTTCCCCGCGACGATGAGCGGGCGCTTTGCGCGCCGCAAGCGCCGCGCCACGTCGCGGCAAAAAGCAGGGTCCGGAGCCTGCGGCGCATCCGGCTCCCCCACCAGCACGGGCGCGATCCGCGTGCGCGACGTTCCCACGTCGATCGGAAGGGAAAGAAAGACCGGGCCGGGACGGGGTCCGGTTGCCATGCGTATGGCTTGCTCCGCGGCGCCTGCGGCCCCCGCAGCGTTGTCGACGCGCGAGCTCCATCGAGTCACGGTTCGCATCATCGCGACCGAGTCGACGGCGTTGGAAGACGAATCCTGCATGGCCGCCCGTGACGCGGCGTTTCCCGAGACTTCGCCGCCTATGAAGATGAGTGGGATCTGCTCGACGAAGGCCGCCGCGACGCCGGTGAGCGCGTTCGTGATGCCTGGACCGCTCGTCGTGAGCACCAGCGCGGGAGTCCCAGTGGCAACGGAATGACCGAGCGCGCAGAACGCGGCCATGCCCTCGTGCCGTGTCATCACGAGTCGAATCTCGGGTACGTCTACGAGAGCGTCGAAAACGGAGCTGATAAGGCCTCCCGGGATTCCGAAGGCCATGCGCACGCCGCGACGCGCAAACACCTGAAGCATCGCGCGCGCGACGTTGGCGTCGTACGCGCGCGGGCCAGGAGCGTCCAGGTCGGTTATTGGCTGCAATGATACACCTCGTGCGTTGAGCGGCCTGTGGGCGCGAACCTCGCCACCCTCAACTATACCGCATAACGCGCGAAGGGCGATTGGCTAGATGTGTTTCCGAAAGAGAAACGGGAGTGTCGGTTCCCGCCTGACGGCGACGAACTGGGCTCTTCTTCTTCCCTCTTTCTCTTTCCCGCGAGCTTGGGCCGTGAGACGCGACAGTGCGCCAATCTTGCCCGCGTATTAATTGCGAATTCGTGGCGCCAGCGAAATTCGCAGAAACGAATGGAACTCTGCTTTTCGGAGCGCGCAGGGCTCGTTTCCGTAAAGGGCGCTCGTCAGGGCGGGCGGCTCATCTTCGAAGAGCGGCCGCTCCCCTAGGATGAGTGTGGGGAGATCGGGCGAAGGCCTCCGCGTCGGGCGTGACGCGGGGCACCAGACTCAAGAACTCGACCTCGAGGCCGCGTTTCGCGCGCGCGGGGCGCCGTCGATAGCCGCGACGGGTAACGGCGGAGCATGCCGAGCCGGATCGTCGGGGCGCATCGGGTGCGAGACTGTCATCCGATCGCGCTGAGGTGAACGACGAACCATTCGCCGCGCCACGAGATGAGCGACTTCACGTCGAACGAGCGATCCTCGCCGCCGAGTGAGTACCGGAGCTTCGAGCCGAAGACGCGGTAGTACCCGATCTTGTTCCATTCCTCGCCGGGTTCGACCCATCGCGCGCGGGCCTCCGGAACGTCGAGCCCGAGGAATTTCGCGTCGCCCGGGGCTGCGCCGAGGCGCGCGTGAAGCGCGTGGATATCGCGCTGGTAGGCCGACACCAGCCGGTGTCTCCAGTCGGCGGCCGGGTTGGTCACGTCCTTCACCTGCTGGTAAGCGCCCTGAGGAAAGAAGAAGGGCATCGCGCGCTCCGCGTCATCGGTGACGATGGCCTGCCAGAGTGCATCCCGCCGGGAATCGAACGCGGGGCCGTCGGCACGAGGAACATCATGGGTCTGCGGCATCGAAGCCGAGTCGGAGGCGGGCGCCGCTGCCATGGGCCCCGCGGCATCGGCGGAGCCGAGCGGGGTCGAGGTCGCCATCGGGGCGGGAAGCTCCGGCAAGGCCACCGATGGCGAAGCGTCGGGCGCCGGAGGTTCCTGGTGGCTGCATCCCTGGACAACGAGCCCGGCGACGAGCGCCAGCACCCACGACGAAGGCGACCTGGGCGCAAGCGCATCGGCGCGAGAACGGGCCGTGCAAGTGGGGCCGCGGCGGCGAGGCGAGGCGAGAGGTCGGAGGCGAGGCATGCCGAGATGCCATATCAGCCCGGTTCGGTTCGAGTGCGCGTTTCAGCTGCCGTGCTGGGGGGAGTTCGCGGTTACGAGGCCGAGGCGTTGACGCTCGACCCGAGCCCGACGAAGCTAGGCGCGTTCAAAAGGCGTTCAAGGAGAGTATGAGCATGCGAACGATTTCGACTTGTGCGGCGGTAGCTTCGCTTTTCGTCGTGTTTGCGGCGTGCGGCCCGAAGGCGGACCCGTCGGCGCAGCAACAGCCGGCCATGGCCCCCACGGGAACGGCACCCTACGGCTACCCGCAGCAGCCCGGCGCGTACCCCACGGCAACCGGCACGGCGCCCTACGGGTACCCTCAGCAGGGGGCGCCGCAGCAGGCCTACCCGACGGCCACGGCCATGCCGACGGCGGCCCCCACCGCGGCCCCCGGCCAGATGGCGGTTCCCGGCCCGGTGGCCTTCCAGTGCACCAACGACGTGCCCTGCGGCACGCACCACTGCAACACGCAGTATGGCAAGTGCGCCTTCCCGTGTCAGACGAACACGGATTGCATCACGCCGAACTCTTGCGTGATGGGCCTCTGTGTCCCGCAGATGCCCGCCCCCGCCCACTAGAGCCAGCGCCGGCGTCGTGGAACGAGCCCGTCTCGACGCTCGCCGTGCTCGGCGTACGGGAAGTACGCCTCCGCGCGGCGACCGCCGAGCCGGGCCCGTTCGACTTAGCCGCCGCTGGCTCTAGTCGCGCTTCGCAAGACGCGGTCGTGGGACGCGTTGGTCACGCCTGAGGGCGCGTCTCCTGATCGCGACGCGCATCGGCGATGACGCGTCGGGCTAGTAGTTGGTCGTCACGAAGTCGGTCTTGGCGTTGGCTTGCCAGCGAAGGCCTCGGACGGCGCGATCGATGCAGCTCGCGACTCCGCCGCTCGACGGCGTGGTCTGCACGGTGACTCCGATCGGGACGCCCATGCGGACGGCCACACGAACCTGCACTTTCATGTCGTCGGGAGCGCCGCACGCGGTCACGAAGGCCGCGTGGCGAAGGGGACCCGCGAGCTGCGCGTTCGTCAGGTCCGGGCCCGACTGTTCGCCCATCGAGACGTTCTCGTTGTTCGAGTTGAGGACGGCCTCGTAGCTCTGGCCACCGGAGAAGCCTCCGCCACCTCCGCCGGCCGCGTGGCCCGGTCCGCCGCCCGCCTTCTTCTTTCCCTTGATGTCGCCGTTCACGACCACGGCGCCGCCGCGGTCGTTCGCGACCTCCACGTCTTCGTTCCTCGTTCCGCGGCGGGTGAAGAACCAGACGGTCGCCATGCCCACGAGGGCGATGACGACGCTCACGGCCACGATCGACTTCGCGATGCCGCGCTTCTTGTCCGCGTCGGCCGCCCGCACGACGGCCTTTTCTTCGGCCCGCTTCTCGCGCAAGAGGCCGGCTTGCGCGGCGAACTGCGAGAACTCTTCCCACTCCGAGATGGGCATCTGCTCCCCGCTGATCTCATCGCGGAGCCCGTCACCGCCCACGAAGGCGTGGGACGCGATCTGCTGCAGGAGCTCGACGGCCGAGAACGGCCCGTGGTCCATCTTGTCCTTGTTGACGACGTACCGCGGCCTCGGGTCGCTCTCGAGGCGCGCCTTGAGCAAGGACAGCTTCGCCGTCGGGTCGTCGGGCGCCTTTCGGCCGCCTCGCTGCGAAGCGGGCGCCGTTCGGCCGATGACCGGGGCGCCGAACGGATCGCCCAGGTTGACTCCGCCGTGAAGCAGCTGGACGTGGCTCGCGTCGGCGCTGCTGGGCGCGATCGGCGCGACCGACGGGGGAAGCATCGAGAAGCGCACGTCGACGTCGAGCTGAGCGCTGGCGTCGAAGCGGGACTCGTTCACGTCCGGCGGGTGGATCGTGAGCCTGGGCGCCAGATGGTAGAGAGCGCTCGCGAGCGCCCCGAGGTCGGCGGGCCGATGCGCGCGGTCTCCGATGATCGCTTTACCGATCAACACCTCGACCGACTCGGGCAGGCTCGGCTCGATCTCGCGAGGTCGCTTCATCGCTGCGCCCACGTGAAGGCCCGTGACCATCTCGTAGAGCATGGCGCCCACGGAGAAGACGCTCGAGCACGCGTCGCCTGGCTCGAGCGTTCGCTGGAGCTCGGGGGCAAGGCAGTGCTTGTCGAAGGCTTGCGTGGGCAGGAGCGCCAGTCGCGCGTCGAGCCGGGCGAGCCCGTCGGCACCCGGGGCGATCGCCGAGGGGTGCACGTAGACCCGCTCGCCACGCGAGTGGCGTTCGTTCAGGTCCATGCAAACCGGTACGATGACCGCGATCGCTTCCTCGAGCGACATCCGTCGCCCTTCGGCACGGCGCGCGTCAAGCAAGAACCGGAGCGTCGGGTTCGACTGGCCGTCCGGCTCCCCATTCGACTGTTTCACTCTCGGTCTCGCCGACTCGCTTCGCATGGCCATGAGTCACGACAGGATACGGGAGCGCGACCGGGCGGCCTAGGCCCAGCCGCGGTCTGTCGAGCATGCATTCGGCTCTGGGTGTAAGTTGACGTCAGCCACGGTTTCCGCGTGCGAGCTCCGCGACTACCGTGCGGCCTCCGAGCACTTGCCCGGACAGCGCGGCGACCGCACCATCGAAATTTTCCTTCGATACGCGCACGAAGCTCATTCGATCGCGCATCCGTATGGCCTGCGCCGGGTCTACCGCAATGCCCACATCGAAGAGGAGCTTCTGTAGGTCGGCAGGATTGACCCCGTCGCGTTTGCCGACGTTGACGAACAGCTGCAAGAAGTCGTCGTCGCGATCGCGAGCGTCGGCGGGCGAGCGGACGGGGGCCTGAGGCTCGGCGGCGGACGACTTCACCACCGCGTCCGAGATCGTGACTCCGGGCAATCGGGATGACGATTCGCGGCTCGGCCCGCCGTCGAGAATGGGCCGGTCGTCATCGGGTTCGCGCGGCGGCTGCCAGCGCGTGAACGACGCCACGGGGGCGGCTGTCCCAGGGGTCGCGGCTGCTGGTCTGGCGAGGGGTATGGCGAGGGGTATGGCGAGGGGTATGGCGAGGGGTATGGCGAGGGGCGTGGCGAGGCCGCGCTCGCGATGGGCCTCGCGAGGCCGCTCGCGCTCGCGCCCGCGGGGTTCGCGCGCATCACGCTCGCGCGGCCTCGGTTCACGACGCGGCGGCTCGGGTGCTGACGCAGTCTCGACGGCTTGCGGGGCCTCGACGCGCTTCGCGACACGCTCTTCGCGCGCGACGCTCCGCTGAACCGGCTCGGGGGGCGGGGTTCGTGCACGGCGCGCTTCGCCCGCCTCTGCCACCGCGTCACCGCCGCGCGCGCCCAGGTGATCGCGGAGCAGGCCCGCGAGGATCCGTTCGGCCTCGTCGTGATTCAGCAGGCGCCGCGCGAGCGACAGATCGTCGGGATGCGCAGGCCGCGAGGCGAACGCATCGACGAAAAGCTGCAGCACGTCCATCTCGGCGCGGGTCTTGAGCTCGCCCGCGCTCGGTAGCTGCTTCTCGATCGGCCGGATCTTGTAGGTCAACCGCAGGAGATAGAGATTGCCGATGTCCTTCGGGCCGATGATCGAGATCGCCGTGCCCGTTCGGCCCGCGCGGCCGGTTCGACCTGTCCGGTGAACGTATTGCTCCGCGCTCTCGGGGAAGTCGTGGTTGATGACGTGCGTCAGGTGCGAGATGTCGATCCCGCGCGCCGCGACGTCGGTCGCTACCAGAAAACGCAGGCGCCCCTCTCGGGTCGCCGACATGACGCGCTCGCGGTCGTTCTGCGGGAGGTCGCCGTTGAGCCAGTCGGCGTCGAAGCCGCGCGCCTTCAAGGTCTCGGCCACGCGCTGGGTCTCGTCGCGCGTGTTGCAGAACACGACGGCGCTCTCGGGGTCTTCGACCTCGAGGATGCGCACGAGCTGGTCGCGCTTGTCGGCCTGGCGCATCACGTAGACGTAGTGGGCGATCTGGAGCGCTCCGACCTGGTCGCTCGAGAGCGTGACGATCTCGGGGTTCTTGAGCTGCGCGTTCGCCAGGCGCTCGATGTCCGGCGGGATGGTGGCGCTGAAGAAGAGCCCTTGCCGGCTCTTCGGGAGGGTCTCGAGGATGGCGTTGAGTTCGCGAGCGAAGCCCATCGACAGCATCTCGTCGGCTTCGTCGAGCACGAGGACACGGATGCTGCTCGGGTCGAGCGTCTTCTGGCGCAGGTGATCGAGCACGCGGCCGGGCGTGCCGCAGACGATCTGCGCGCCGCTCTCGAGCGCCTCGACCTGCTTGCCCATCGGCGCGCCGCCGTAGATGGGGACGACCTTGATACCCTTGTACTTACCGATCTGCTCGATCTCGCGGCCGACTTGGAGCGCGAGCTCGCGCGTCGGGCAGAGCACCAGCGCCTGCACCGCCTTGACCGACGGCCGCACCAGGCGATCGACCATCGGCAACCCGAACGCCGCGGTCTTGCCGGTTCCGGTTCGAGCCTGAACGACGAGGCTGCGCCCCTCGGAAGCCGCCTCGAAGACGGCTCGCTGCACCGGGGTCGGATGGCGATAGCCCATCTCGTCGATGGCCCTCCGAACCTCGGGGCTCAGAGGGAGGACGTCGAACGTCGGCTCGGTCGTGGGGGTTTCCGCGGGTGAGGCGGTTGGCTCGGTCATCGGGGGTTAGTCTCTTAGCGCAAGTCCGCGGGCAAGTGCGCGGCGACGTCGCGCCTCACCGAAGTCAGTGCGTCTCGGTCGAGGCGACCGGATTGCTCTTCGGCCACGCGGAGCCGCTGGAGCGCCGCCCAGGCCGCGGGGCCGCCGGCAGTTCGGTCGCAAGCGGCGCGAACCGTGTCCGCATGGTCCCATTCCGGCGACAGCGTCGGCCGCAGGACGGCCATCGTGGCGGAATCGTCGGCGGCCGAGGCCACCGAGGAGAGGCGCCCACCGGCTCGGTCGAGGGCCAGGGCGAGCGAGCGGATCCCCGTAGCGCACTGCCCCTCGGGGGATTCGGGGGCTGCCCCGGACGGCAGCGGCTCGAACCCGACCCCGAACACGGCCGGGATGATCTGGGCCACACTCGACGCGATGAACGCGAGGGAGATCACCATGACGACCGCGAGTGCCGCGCGCTTTCCTCGCATCGCCGCCGCGGCAGCGGCCGCATCGCCCTCGTGCCAGCCGCCGTGTTCGTCGTCGCCGTCGCCCGGCTCGTCGCTCATGAATGCCCCGTCATGGCTTCCGTCGGGGCGCCTGTCAATGTTCGCGAAGACGGGCTAGGAGCGGCGCATGCGCAGCGGCAGGGATCGGCGTTCGCTCGAAGGCCAGGTGGCGCTCGTGACCGGCGGCGGAAGAGGAATCGGCCACGCCATCTCGCTCGAGCTGTCGGGCGCCGGAGCGCGGGTGCTCGTCACGGGGCGAAGCGAGCGAGAGCTGGGCGAAATCGTCGGCGAAATCGTTCACGCGGGCGGGCAAGCCCGGCACCTGGCGGGCGACGTCCGCGATCCGTTGCACGCGCCCGCCGCCGTGGCGCGCGCCATCGACACCTGGGGCCGGCTCGACCTCGTGGTGGCCAACGCCGGGATCGCCGGGAACGTAGCCATGGGCGAGACCGGTGGGCCCGAGCGGGCCAAGGACATCCTCGACACGAACCTCTTCGGCGCCTACCTCGTCTTCGACGCGGCTCTCGCGGTCATACGGGGTCCCGGGCGCCTCGTCGCGATCAGCAGCGTTCTCGGCAAATTCGGCGTCGGCGGGCAGGCGGCGTACTGCGCGAGCAAGGCAGGGCTCCACGGCCTCGTTCGCGCGGTTGCAGCCGAGGTCGGCGGACGCGGGATCACCTGCAACGCCGTCTGCCCGGGGTGGGTCGACACCGCGATGGCGCGGGCGCGCATCGCCGAGATCGCCGTCGAGTCGAAGACGACCTACGAGGTCGCTCGCGAAGAGGCCGCGAAGGGCACGCCCCTCGGGCGCTTCGTCGAGGCGGAAGAGGTTGCCGCGCTCGTGGCCTTCCTCTGTTCTCGGGCGGGCGACGCGGTGACCGGGCAGGCTCTTTCGGTCTGCGGAGGTGCTACGCTCTTCGCGGGGTGACATGGGCAAACGCCCGGCGGACTTGACCCCTAGCGCCGTTGCCGTAGAACCTTCAAATAGTTTTGAACGTCACGACGAACGCCCCAGCCGTTTCCGTCGGGCTGTTGCACGACGTCGCCGAACGCGCCGGCGGTCGAGTCGTCGATCGCCTGGCCGAGGTCCATGCCCTCCTCGGCGCCGACATGGCGCTGGTCGACGGCGAGCTGGCGCGCGTCGTGCGCGATGGGCTCTCGCCGGCGACGGAGTCCGCGGCCCACCTCCTCGAGGCGGGCGGAAAGCGGGTCAGGCCGCTGACGGTCCTCCTGGCGGCCGCCTGTTTTGGTCCCCCGCCCCCCGCGGCGCGGGAGCTGGCGGTCGTGGCGGAGCTCGTCCACCTGGCGACCCTCCTCCACGACGACGTGATCGACGACGGGCAAGAGCGGCGCGGAAAGCCCACCCCGCGCCGCATCTGGGGAAACGCGGTCAGCGTCCTGGCTGGCGACCTGCTCCTCACCCACGCGCTCGAGCGCACGTCCGCGGCGGCGCCGGGGTCGGTACTCGCGGATCTCTTCGCGACCTTGCGTGCTCTCGTCGATGGCGAGGTCGTTCAGCTCCGCGGCCGGATGGTCCTCGACGCCCGTGAAGAGGTCTACTTTCGGATTGTTCACGACAAGACCGCGTCGCTCTTCGCGTGGGCCGCACGGGCCGGCGCGACGATCGCGGGCGCTGCGACCGAGGCGGCGAGCGCGCTCGGCGATTACGGGACGCACCTCGGCGTGGCGTTCCAGCTCGTCGACGACGTCCTCGACTACGCGGGCGATCCTCGCGCGACCGGCAAGGCCCTCCTCGGCGATCTCACCGAGGGCAAGCTCACGCTGCCGCTCATTCGCGCGCTCGTCGCCGAGCCGTCGCTCGCGGCCGACGTCGACGCCGTTCGCTCGGGCGACCGTCGGGCCGCGCAACGACTCGCCGACGCCGTCCGCGCCTCCGGCACCTGCGAGGGCGTACGCGCGCTCGCGCGGGACGAGACCGCCCGTGCGCTCGTTTCGCTCGAGGCGCTGCCTCCGAGCGCCGCCCGGGAGCTGTTGGGGGGGGTCGCGCGCGAGCTCGCATCGCGCGTGGCCTGAGACAGGCGTGGTGGGCCAAGTCAAAACCGGGGTGCTCTGGCCCACCGAGGCCGCCGTCAGCGACGTCGTCGGGCGGCTGATCGAGTTCTGGGGATTCAAGCGCAACATGGGGCGCGTGTGGACCGTGCTCTATCTCTCGCCCGATCCGCTCAGCGCAGAAGACCTGCGGCACGCGCTGCAACTCTCGAGCGGCGCCGTGAGCATGACGCTCTCGGAGCTGTCGCGCTGGGGTGTGGTACGCAGGGTCTGGATCCAGGGCGAGCGCAAAGATTTCTATACGGCCGAGGTCCAGCTTTGGCGCATGATCAGCCGCGTCTTCAACGAACGCGAGAAGAGCGAGGTGACGGCCGCGATCGTGTCGTTCGAGGAAGCGCTCGACTCGCTCGACCGGATTCGCAAGACCTCGAGCGACCCGTCGATGCGAGCCCGCGCGGACCTGCAGCACGCGCGGATCACCCAGCTCCTCGAGCTCGCTCGCCTCGGGGGCCGGCTGCTCGACGCTCTCGTCTCCACGGCGAAGGTGGACGCCGAGCCCCTCGTGCAGTTTCTCTTGGGACAGCGGCCGTAGGCCTCGGCCTCCTCGGCCTCCTCGGCGCGGCGGCCGCTCCCGAGCGCATGGCCTTGGCGCAGGCGGCGGTGCCGCAGATCACCGACAACAAGTACCGGATCGAGATCTTCCAGGGGCCGCTCCTCGCGCCGATCCACGTGACGGCCCTCGGCGGCGCGTATGTCGCCTTCGCGCAGGACACCGAGGGTTCGGCCGTCAACGCCGCGGCGCCCGCCGTCCGGGATCCTTACAGCGTTTCCTGGTTCGACTACGACGTGAGCGTCGGCGTCTCCGCCCCCGGTCTCTTCGGCGGTCACAACACCAATTTCGACAACCCGGGGACCTTCTCGAACGTGAGCAACCCGCTCACGGGGAACTACGTGGACCTGAACTTCGGCCTCACGCTGCAGCTCGGTGAGCTCGGCATCGGAGCGACGGGAGATCTCGAGCAGTTTTCGCTCACGAACGCGTCACAGGGCAGCCCGGGTCTGACGATGCAGATCGGGCGGTGGAAGGCGCTCGGGGCCTACGGCTTCTTCGATGGACGGCTCGTGCTCGGCGGCGGCGCCCGCATCTTGACGATGCAGATCCAGCAAGACCGCGGGCCGACACTGCTGACGATGACCGGCGGCGCGCCGGAAGTCGGAGCACTCTACATGCCCACGGGGCTCCAGTGGCGCCTCGGGGCTGCGGCGCGAGCGGCCGTCGCCGGCGGCCCGCTCGGCAACGAGAACGTCACCACCGATCCGATCACGAACCTGCACAGGGTCGGGACGTTCGTCCTCCCGTCGAGCGTCACCCTGCCGTGGGAGGTCGAGATGGGCATCGCCTATCAGCTCGGCCCCCGTCCGCTCAATCCCGGCTGGGAGAATCCGCATGATCAGGAGGGCTGGTTGCGCCAGCGGATCGCCGACGCACGCGCCGAGCGCGCGCTCCTCCACGACTCGGAGGTCGCGATGGCGCCGCCCGAAGCGCGCACGAGACGCGTCGCCGAGCTCGAGGCCGAAGAGAACGAGCAGCGCGCGGCAGAGGATCAAGAGCTCGCCGACGCGTCGAAGAAGCTCTACGAGGAGCGAACGGCGCGCTACGAGAACTGGCCGCGCGAGCGAATCCTGCTCCTCGGGAGCGTGCTACTCAGCGGCCCCAGCGACGACGCCGTTTCGCTCGAGGGCTTCCTCAATCACGCCGTCGAGGCGGTCGGCCGCAAGCTGACCGCCACGCCGCGCCTCGGCCTCGAAGGCGAGCCGCTACGCGACCGGATGATCCTTCGCGTGGGCACGTACGTCGAGCCGTCGCGCTACGAAGACGTGACTCCCCGGCAGCACTTCACCTTCGGCGGCGACGTGCGCCTCTTTCCCGTCGACCTCTGGGGGCTCATTCCCCGGGCCAACCTGAAGCTCGGGTTCTTCATCGACCTCGCCCCGCGCTACCAGAACTACGGGCTCGGTATCGGGAACTGGCACTGAGCGCCGACGGTCCTCAGTTGAGGGCGCTCTTGTCGGGGCGCTGGCCTTCGAGGAAGACGGCGGTCACTTCGCGTTCGAGCGCCGTCACCAGCTCGCGCTCCATGCCCTCGAGCGCGCCGGCCGCGCGCTCGACGTTGCGCTGGTAGACGAAGATGCGCACGCGCGCGGGCGCGCCCTCTTCGGAGGGCGGGGTGTCGAGAACCAGCAGCGCGCGCGGGTCGACCCCGTCGACCACCAGCTCGGCGCCTGGCAGGTCGACCACGTACACCTCGGCCTCGCGGACGTAGCGCCCGAGCAAGATGTCGAGCTTGTCGATGACCGTGCGCACGACCGTGGCGAACGCCTCGGCGCTCGGCGCCCACTGCGCCGGCGGCCTGATGCCGTCCAGCGAACGCGACCGCAAGAGCGCCTCGGTCGCGCCGCGCGAATCGCCCTGCTCGTCGCGAACGAGGCCGAGGTAGTACTGGGCGTCGGCGCTCTGGGGGTCGGCCTTCGCCGCCTGCTCGATGAGAGGCGCCGCCTTGTCGATCTGGCCGAGCTCGTACCAGGCCCGCCCGATGAGAAAGAGGTACGTGGGGCCGTTGAACGGCCCGTCAGGGAGCATCTTCATCGCGCGCTTCGCTTCCTCGTAGTCCGCCTTGGCCATCAGGGCATCCACTTTGAGGAGGATGCAGTCGGCAATCTCTTCGTCGGTCTCAGCGTAATCGAGGGCCTCTTCGATCTGCACGATGGCGCCGTCGTGATCGGCGAGCGGCGCGATGAGGACCTCGGCCGCGTTGAGCATCGCCTCGAAGTACGTCTCGTCGAGCGCGATCGCCTGGCGGTAGTGCTCGAGCGCTTCATCGGCGTCGCCCTCGAGGGCCGCGGCGAAGCCCATGAGGTTGTGCACCTCGGGCGACTGGGGGTCGAGCTCGAGGGCTCGCTTGGCGCAAGCGCTCGCGCCCGAGGCGTCGCCTTTCTGGGCGAGGTCCCAGCCCCGGTCGAGATGGGCGGTGAGTTGATCCTCCATGGGGGCAGAGCGCGCGGCGATGGGAAGAGAGCGCCTTTATCTGCCGGACGTGTGTGCCGGAGGGAAGAGCACTCGTCAAGTCGCGCTCTTCTTCGTGGCTCTCCGGGGCGTGCTCGAATCCGATACGGCCTGTCCTTCAATGAGCTCGGTGATGGGCCCTCATCCGCGTCCAGGAGACGAGGGAGATGGGCCGCAGGCACCCTCTTCTCTTCTCTGCCCATCTCGCGCCCAAACGAGCGTAGAGCGAGCGGCGGCTAAGTCGAACGGGTCCGGCTCGGCGGTCGCGGCGCGGAAACGCACTTCCTGTGCGTTGAGCACCGCGAGCGTCGAGACGGGCCTGTTCCACGACGCCGCCGCTCGCTCTACCGGAGGTCGGGGCACTGCGGCGCCTGAGCGTCGGGGGCCTGGCAGGTGCCCGGCCCGCGCTCGTGCACGACTACGCGCGTCCCAGGCCGCTCCTTCGTGGCGAACGCCGCGTGCCACCCGGGCGGGAGCTGGGGCTCGGTCCAACCGAAGAGCGATTTCGCATCCCACGGCGCGAGGTTCACGCACCCGTGGCTCTTCACGTTCCCGAACGCAGCATGCCAGAACGCGCCGTGGAACGCGTAGCCGCCGTTGAAGTACTGGATGTAGGGGACGTCTTCGATCGAGTAAGGCCCGTCGGCCGCCTTGTCGGCGTCGCCGTCCATCGTCGCCGCGATGTGCTTCTCGCGTATGCGGAAGGACCCGGGCGTCGTCTCGTGCTCGTTTCGGCCGCTCGAGAAGATCGTCGTGAACACCGGCGTCGCCCCCTCGAAAGCGACGAGCGTCTGCCGCTTCAAGTTCACGTCGACCCATTTTTCGTGCTCGCCGAGCTTGTCGGGCGCCGGGCCGGGCTCGGTCTTGGTCGCGTCGATCGAGCGGAGCCACCAGCCCTCGTCGGTCTCCCAGTACTCGATGCCACCGACGCGCGCCTTGTCACCGGTGAGGCCCACGGCGTCGAAGCGGTTGAGCGGCCCGCTGTTCGGCATGACCGAGAGCGCCTTGTGGGCTGCGTCGAGGCTCCATTTCTTCGTGAAGTGCAGAACGAACCCCACCGGGAGCTTGTTGATCCGTCTCGAAGGCACGTCTTTCGTGGCGAAGGTCGCCCCGTCCTGGCCGAGCCAGACCCCGTGGTAGTCGGTGATGGGCTTCTGGATGATGATGCGGTCGGCCGGCGCCGACATGTTGCCGACGGTCTTCCACCAGTGGGTGCCCGCGGCGTCGAACTCGTGGTCGAGCGACAGGTAGAACCCCTTGACCATCCGGCGCGAGATGGGACCGCCGTTCTCTTGCAGATCTTCGAGCGTGATGGTGGGCGGCCCGCCGTCGGGGACTTCACGCTCCCACCACGGGGACTCGCCCGCATCGGGCACGCCCGCCGCCGCGCCCGCGTTCTCGCCGATCGCGTTCGACCCGAGCAAGCTCCCCGCGTCGGGGCCGGTCGTCGCCGAGGCGGTGGCGTACGGGTTGTCTTCGTCGACGAGCTTGGGCCGCTTTGGTCGCCCCACGAGCCACGGCTCGAGCTTCAATCGCTCCTGGCGCGACGGGACGGCACGGTAGAGCGGCGTGCCGTTGGCGACGTTGACCCCGTAGAGATAGGGCAGCGGCCCGTCGAGATCGGGGGCCTTGGCCAGCTTGAAGCGCGGGTGATCGAGGTCGAGCGTCGCGTACTTGCCGCACACGAAGCCGCCCGACACGAGCTCGTACCATCCGTCGACGCAGTTCGCTTTCTTGTGCGGCTCGGGAATGACCGCGACCTTTTCGCCGTACCGGATGTACCCGAGGCGAGTGGACTTCACGTCCGACTCGGAGTGCTTGTCTCCGGGCCACTCCATCTCGCTCATGATCGGCGCCGAGAGGACGGTCGCGCCCAGCCACGGACCGTCGGCGTCGCCGCCGTCGACCGGTGCGGACGCCGTCGAGGCCGACGGGGCCGACGGGGCCGACGTAGGAGCCGCTGCGCTCCCCGACGGTGTCGGCGCACCCGCGGCCTTACCGGGCTCGCTCCGCGAGCTGCAACCGGCCGCAGCCAACCCCGGGAGCGCAGCAAGTGAGACGGTAGCGAGGAGCGATGCGAGCGGGCGGAACATGGAGCAGGGCCCAGGAAGCAGTAACGCGGCGCGGGGGGGGAAAACCACTTCTCTGGGGCAAATGAACGCCGGGCCTCGGCCGCGTCATTCCCGCAGCGCGTTCCGGGCCTCGCTCGCCCTCGCTCGCCTCGCTCGCCGCGTGCGGGCGACCCGCGAGGTGCTACGAAGGGGCGTGATCGAGGGTGAGCCCAGGCGCGGAACGCTCGGAGAGGGCGCGGCGCAGGCAGCGCCAACCGCACCTCACGCCACGCCGGCGGCGCTCACACGCAAGCGGCGAAGGCGAAACGGACCGGAGCATTTCTGGAGCCGGACGCCGACCCGCGTCGCCTTCGTACTGTGCCTTCTCGCGTCGGGGGCCGCGCACTACGCGGTCGCTCCCTTCGAGCTGCCCCACGGCTTCGAGATCAAAGACGTGGAAGGGGAGGCGGTGATCCCCATCGAAGTCCTGACCGCGGAGGCGCCGCCCCCGGAGGCGCCGCCCCCGCCTCCCGAGGCGCAACACAAGACCGACGACGAAGCCAAGGAGCTCGCGGCTGCCGCGCTGGCGGCGTCGCGCCGGCTCGATGCCGGAGCGGCGAGAGATGCGAGCGACGCGGGCGAGTCAGACGCCGAGTCAGGCGTCGCGCCGGCCGACCCGTCCGCCGTCGACGCTGGGAGCCCGCCGCGAGACGCCGGCGCAGGCTCCGATGATGCGGCGGTGGCCGCGGCCGTGGCCGACGCGGGACCGAATGCGATGGTCGGCGCCGCGATCCAGGCCGACGTGAACCTCGTCACCCTCGTGATCAACGCCGAGGTGATCCGGCAGCACCCCGTCGGGGCCCGCATGGGGTACCTCTTGCGAGGCATCCCGCAGTGGGACGAGTTCATGAGCGGGACGGACATCGACCCCGTGCGCGACGCGGACTGGGTCCAGGTGGCGGGGCCTTCGCTCATCAACACCGCGCGCGACGTGGTCCTCATCCACTATTCGGTGGCCGACTCCGTCGTGGACCACGCCGTCTCCGTCGTCAGTCGCAAGTACGATCGGGGCGGCCCCTTCGACGCCGGGGTTCCCGGCGTGAAGGCATCGCTCGCCCATGCCGACCGCGCCGAGCGCGTCCTCCTGCGCGCTCAGCCCCACGTGCTCGCCGTCGTTCCGCCGTCCATTGCCGAGAAGAGCGCCCGCCAGCTGGTCGCCGCGCGCCTGCCGGCTCACAACCATCCCGGGGAGGCGGTGTACATGCGACTCGTCAACCCCCACCACCCGATGCCCGAGCTGCCGGAGGCCATCACCGAGATGCGCCTGCGGGTGGTGCCGCGCCCGGATCTGGGTGCCGATGTGTTCATCGAAGGCGACACCAAAGACGCGAGCGCCGCCACCGACGCCGCGGCCGAGATGCGTCGGCTCGTGCGCCGGCACGACGACGCGATCACGTCGATGCTCACGCACGGGCTGTTCGATCGGGTCGAGGTGACGACCGAGGGGCCGCTGGTCAAGGCGCACGTGCCCGTGACGCTCGACCAGATCGAGACGATCACCGCGCTCGTCTCGAGCTTTCTGGGGGTCGAGCTGCCTCCGGCCGCGTCCTCGGGGGCAGCGTCGCCAAAACCGGCGAGGCATTGACGGCGAGCGCTGCGCCGACTTGCGTGCTCCGCGCGAGACTGGCTACGTTCCCGGCTGCTCATGCGCACCCGAACCTCGATGGTGTTCGCCCTCGTCGCCGCCCCGCTCGTCACTGGCGCTTGCTCGAAGCCCGTCGACGAGCCGACCAGCAGCTTCACGCCCGCCCAGGGCGTGCCGCAGCCTCCGCCGCCGACGAAGCTCGAGACCGACGAACTCTCGCCCGGCGCGGGCCGGGCCGCCCAGACGGGCGACACCGTGCACGTCCAGTACACGGGCACCTTGATGAACGGCACCAAGTTCGACAGCTCGTACGATCACGGCGGCGACCCGTTCAAGTTCACGCTCGGCAAGGGCGAGGTCATCAAGGGGTGGGATCAGGGCGTGGTCGGAATGAAGATCGGCGGCAAGCGCCGCCTTCGAATCCCACCCGACCTCGGGTACGGCGCGAACGGCAGCCCTCCCACGATTCCGCCGAACGCCGGCCTGGTCTTCGAGGTCGAGCTCGTGTCGATCGACTGAAGTCGAGACGGCCGCACGGGGCTCGTCACACGACCGCGTGTACGGCGCGGATCGACGCGGCTACCGCCTGCGCCGTCGCGACGGTCGTGGGGCCCAGGCGCACGGCGCGCTCGGTCGTGTGGAGGACCACCTGCGCGCGGCGCCCGGAGACCTCGATGTCGAGGCTGACGACCGCGCGCCAGGGTGTCCGCGCCCCGCCGAAGGTCACGCCCTGCGCGTCGATGGCGACGTCGAGGGGGATCGTCGCGGACGCGCCATACGCGGCCACCCCGAAGAGGACGAGCATCATCGTGGCGAGCGTCACGAAGACGACCCCGATCCGGTGATGCAGGTACTCGTACGCTCCGCCGAGCACCGTGAGCGCGAACGCGCATAGGATGAGCGACGCGGCCGAGGCGTAGAACGCGCGGGCCGACCCGACGCGGAAGTATACGCGCCCGAGCTCGCCCGCCGGGAGGGGCTCGGTGGGAGGCGCGCCGCCGACGCGGTCGCGCGGCCACCCCGCGCGGGGAGCGACGGCGCCGTATCGCAGCGCGCTGCGAAGCATCGACACGAACCCGAAGGCGAGCGCCCCGACCAGGACCGTGGAAACGAGCTGCATTCCGTCGGTCGAGAGGAGCGCATCGAAGGTGCCGTGAGCGACCGCGGCGAGCGCGAAGAACGCGAAGACGCTCGTCTGCCGGGACACGAGCTTGCGCCCGAGGGCGTAACCCCAGAGGGCACCGAAGAACAGGTGCGCAGGGACCGTGATGAACGCGCGAACGGCGATGACGACGCCGGACATCCGCCCGACGGCGAAGTACTTGACGTTCTCGACCGCGGCGAAGCCGAGCGCGGCTGCCGACCCGTAGATGATCCCATCGACCGGCTCGTCGAACTCGCGTCGATGGCGGGCGAGCGACCACGCGCCGAGGAACTTGGAGCCCTCTTCCGCGACCCCGACCACGAGGGAGAACACCGCGATCGCGACGGGGAGGGCCCACACCTGACCGCCCAGGGTCATCACCGACGGATCGAGCCACGGCGTGGCGGCCGCGCACGCCATCTCCGCGAGGCCTGCCGGAATGACCGAGAGGCCTCCGAGCGCGAACGTCGCCACCACGAGCCACAGGGGCTCCGGGCGAGCGCGATCGAATCGCCGGACGAAGGCCAGCCAGCCGAACGAGAGAACGAAGGGCAAGATCGCGCACGCGGCGGCCAGACCCCGGTTCGGGGGCAGTCGGTCGAGAGCGACGCGTCGCATGGGCGGCAGCACGGGCGACGCGAGGAGATCCCTCACGCGCGCGGCGCGCGCGTATGCGGTCACCTCGTCGCCGAACGACAGGACCAGGGGCGTCGCGAGGGCGTCGTCGATCGGCATCGTGGCCAGGCGCGTTTGACCCCGCGCCAGCGTCACGCTCTCCGGGGGGTGTGCCTTCTCCTCGGCGACCAGCGCGTCGCGGGCCTTGCCGCTGGAGAACGTCAGCGCCAGCGCGCGGCC
>CALFNG010000151.1 GCA_937902985.1 uncultured Myxococcales bacterium | reverse complement strand
CGGCGAGCGTCATGAGCCGTCGCCCGTGGGTCCTGCTGGCGAGCAGCTGCTGCCATGCCGGAGTCGGTGCGCAAGTAGACTCCGAACGCGGGCTGACCGTTGGCTCTCGTCGGTACGAGGTCGTGCTTCCGACCCGCGCGGAAGATGCTCGCGCAGAAGCGGGCCGCGAGGTCTCGGCCCTCGTATTCGTTGGGGATCGGAGGCATCGAGATGAAGACGTCGTCCGTCAGAAGGGCCACCACCGCGTCGACATCGGCGGACTCCCACGCGCGGACGAACTTCGCCGCAATCGCGTCCTCGGAAGGCGAGCCCGCAGCGGGAGGCCGTTGGCGGTCGCCGGTTGCCGGCCGTCGCTCCTGCAGGTTGGCACGGGCCCGCTTGAGGGCGCTGTTCACCGAATCGACCGTCGATTCCAACATGTCGGCCACCTCGCTCGCCTCGAAGCCGAGAATGTCGCAGAGGATGAGAACGGCGAGCTGGCGATGCGGCAGGACCTGCAGAGCGGTTACGAAGGTTAGGGAGATGGACTCGGTCTGCTCGTAGCGGGCTTCCGGACCGAGGGGCACATCGATCGCACCCATGAGCAGGGCGTCGGGGAATGGCTCGAGCCATGTGACCTCGCCGAGACGGGTCGGCTCGGGCGGCTCAACGCCGGGAATGTCGTACGCCTTGGCCGGTCGTCGCTTGGCCGAGCGACGCGCGTTGAGGCACCGGTTGGTGGCGACCTTGTAGAGCCAGGTGCGGAGCGAGGCGCGTCCTTCGAATCGTCCTAGGCCTTGCCACGCGGCCAGCAGCGTCTCTTGGAGGACGTCCTCGGCATCGTGGAAGGATCCGAGCATCCGGTAGCAGTGCACCTGAAGCTCCCGGCGGTGCGGCTCGGTTAGCGTAAGCGCTGCACGAGCAGGCGGCTTTCCGCGTCGCTCTCGGAAGTTGCAGGCTACCGCGCATGACCGAGCATACGCGGGCGAAATGGGTAAAACGAATGCTGGAGTGGCGTGAGAGCGGGCTATCGGTCGAAGACTTCACGGCGGGGAAGGACTACGCCGCGGCGAGTCTTCGATGGGCCGTCTCGCAGGTCGTCGCCGAGAAGGCGGCGAAGGTGTCCCCTCCGCCTGCGCCCCCGAGGGCTCCGCGAAAGCGACGTGCAGCGGAGAGAGCGACTGCACCGGCACCTCTGGCGCCGCGGTTCGTACCGGTCCGCGTGCGAGGCGTTGAGCCGTTTGGCGCCGCCATGGTCGTCGAGGTGGGCGGCGCGCGGATCCGCGTGACCCGAGGCGTGGACCTCGCGCTCCTCGGCGACGTCGTTCGTATTCTCCAGGAGGGCGTTCGATGATCCCGTCGGGCGTCCAGGTCTTCGTCGCGCTCGAGCCTGTCGACATGCGCTTCGGATTCGAGCGTCTCAGCGGCATGGTTCGAGAGCGCATGGGCTACGAGCCGCGGAGCGGCGCGCTCTTCGTCTTCGTCGGGCGACGACGTCAGCTCGCGAAGATTGTGTTTGCGGATGCGACGGGCACCTGCATCTTCACGAAGCGCCTCGACACCGGATTGTTCTCGCTGCCGCCCGCGCCGGCGGCGGACGCCTCACACGTGGAGATCGACGAGGCGACGCTCGATGCGCTCCTCGACGGCCTCGCGCTCGCGCCGGCGTCGGAGTCATCGCTCCCGCGACGATCGCGTCGTTCGCGCGTTCATTGACCTCGCGCGCGAGAAACCTCGCATTAGGTCTGGACAGCGATCTCGTCGGTGCATACAGAGTCGCTCGTGGACGTCGACGCGACGAGCACCGAGGTTGCCGATGGCGATGCACGCGTCGTCGCCCTTGCCGCCGAGGTCGCGTCGCTCCGCGGGGAGCTCGCGCGTGCTCAAGGCGCGCTCGCGAATCTTCGCGTTCGTTACCACCAGCTCCTCGAAGAGCTGCACCTGATCAAGCGTCGCCTCGTGGTCGCGAAGGCCGAGCGGCTCGACGACGTGGCCGCGGCGCAGCTCGCGTTCGACAAGCTCCTCGCCGAGACGCAGGCGATCGAGAAGGTGCTCGACGCGGCGGGCGGCGCCGAAGACAACGGCAACGGCAACGGCAACGAGGACGACGCGACCGCGAAGCCGAAGGACGAGCGCCGACGTCGGACCGGCCCGCCGCCGACCGGTCGGCGCAAGCTCGATGAGAGCGGCCTGCCCCTGGTGCGCGTCGAGCTTCCAGATCCCTCCCTCGAGGGCAAAGCCGAGCGTATCGGCGTGGACGAGACCTCACGCGTCGCCTACGAGCGCGGTGGGTACCGGCGTCTGGTCGTCGCCCGCATCGTGTACAAGCAGGACGCGCCTGAGGAGTCAGCCAAGACCGAGGGGGGGATCGCGGCTGCGCCGAATCCCTCCTTCCGCATCGTGACCGCGCCTGCGCCGAAGGAGATCCTCAAGCGGGGCATGCTCGCCCCGTCGATGATCGCGCACCTGCTGGCGATGAAGTACGTCCTCGGCGTTCCGTTCCACCGCTACGAGCAGCAGTGTGCCTGTGAGGGCTTCTCGCTCGATCGGGGCACGATGTGCCGGTATGCCGAACACGTCGGCGCGACTCTCGGCTGCATCGTCGAGGCCGCGCGCAAAGAAGCCATCGCGACGGCGTTCTGCTTGTCGACCGACGCGACCGGCGTGGCGATCCAGCCCACCCGACTCGAGGATGGTAAGCGACAGCCTTGCCGCAAGGGGCACTTCTTCGTCACGCTCGCGGACAAGGATCACGTGTTCCTCGACTTCCAGGCGAAGCACACCAGCCTGACGGTCTGGAACATGTTCAAGGGGTTCTCCGGCTACGTGCAGGCCGACGCCCACGTCATCTACGACGCGCTCTTCAAGGGTGTCCCGCCGCAGGGCGCCGAGGAGACGCAGAGCGAATGTGGACCTCCTCCGATCGAGGTCGGATGCTTTTCGCATGCCCGGAGGAAATACTGGGAGGCCGCCATCTGCCGGCATCCGCTCGGCCTCGAAGGCGTGCGTCGAATCGACGCGATCTTCGACGCCGACCGCGGCCTCACGAAGCTCGCCCCCGCGCAGCGCAAAGAGCGACGCGACCAGACGGTGCGGCCCCTCGTCGACGCCTTCTTCGTCTGGGCGCGCGGCGAGTACGGCAAGCTCGAAGGCCGCGGGCTCGTCGCGACCGCCCTCGGCTACTCCGTCCGTCAGGAGCAAGCCCTTTGCAGGTTCCTCGATGACGGGCGCCTCCGCATGGAAAGTCGGGTCGGGGGCCGGCGCGGTGGCGTACAGGCTGCCCTTGGCTGTGTCCGCCGTTTCCGGCTTCGTGCCCGTGTAGGGTTAGCCATCGCTCCGTTTCCGGCCCCCGCCACATCGAACCGGACAGGCGGATTTCCCGCATCCGGCTCACCGCGAGGGTGTCATCGCATCGGGTTTATGCGTCCGTCTCAGTCGGCGCCGCTTTCGCGCGACGGCTGTAGTAGCGGACCTGGTAGTCGTCGAAGAGACCCCAGGCCCCATATACCGTCCCGCTACTCCACCTCGTCCAACCGAAGCCCCTTCGCTTCAACTTCTTAACCGCGAACCGCCTGACCTTGAGCTCGACGGCGTTGCGAACGACGTCGAGTTCTCGGCTGGAGTTGCCGACGCGGAAGTAGTTCACCCACCCGCGAACGATCGGGTTCACGCGAGCTACGGCGTCCCGCACCGCGAGGTGCTGGCTTCCGCGTAACGTGTTCCGGACCTTCCGCAGTACTTCGAGGACTTTCTTCCGCTTCGGGCTCGTGTGCGGGTACCCTTTCTGGGCGGTCGGATTCGGTTGCCACCGGATCGTGAAGCCCAGGAACGCGAAGCTGGCCCGTGGAGCAGTGAGCGTCACCGTCCGCGTCTTCTCCGCATTCAACGACACGCCAATCGCCGCCGCCTCCCGGCGGATGCGTTCGAGCGCGCGGTCGGCCCAACGTCGCCCCTTGCGGGAGTCGAATGTCAGGACGACCATGTCGTCGAGGTAGCGCACGTACGTCAGGTAGCCGTATCCGCGACCGAGGATGTGGTCGAGATCGTTCAGCGCCACGTTCGCGAGCAGTGGGGAGAGCGGTGATCCTTGAGGGATCCCCCTCTTGCCGGTGCTCTTCAGGAACTGCTTGATCAGGCCGAGCACTCGGTCGTCTTGGATTCTCCGAGCGACCTTCGCGAGCATCGGCGCGTGCCGGATGTCGTCAAAGAAGCTCTTCAGATCCACGTCGACGACCAGGTGCTTCTTCCACATCAATCCTGAACGCACCTCGGAGATCGCGTCGTGGGCGGACCGACCCGGCCTCGCCCCGTAGGAGTGTCGCGAGAAGTCGGCTTCGAAGATGGGTTCCAGAAGTAGCCGGAGGGCGCCCTGCACCACGCGGTCTCGGATCGTGGGGATCGAGATCACGCGGACCTTGCCGCCCTCCTTCGGGATCTCTCTTCGTCGGTACGGCCGGGGCTTGTACGTGCCGTCGCGCAGTTCCGCAGCGAGTTCCGCCAGGAACTCCCCGCGGCCGCGGCCCTCGATGGTCTCGAACGTCTCGCCGTCGGCCCCGGGGGCGCCGCGATTGCGCTTGGCCTCCAGGTAGGCGGCTTCGAGCGTGTTGAGCTTCACGAGGTGCACGTGCAGACCCCAGAATCGATGCTCGGGGGCAGACTTCGCCCGATGGCCTATCCGCCGTTGAAGCTCCTGCGTTGTGATCGTGGGCTTTCTCATCCCGCGCGCCTCGCTTCGTCCTCGGAGTACCCTCGGTAGGGTCCCTTTGCTCGGCGGGCGTTACCCCGCGTCGTCGCTCGTACGGACCCATCCGCCAGGCTCTCGCCTTCGCCGCGCTTCGCCTCTCGGCTCGCGCGACTACCTTGCTTCCGCGGGTTTTCTCCACGGGGCGAGGAGCCCTTCCCTGTTTTCTCCCATGACCTTGAGCGCGTGCTGCCGT